>CAZUJI010000067.1:3149-6943 GCA_964620235.1 uncultured Eubacteriales bacterium | reverse complement strand
GGCTTCCACGGTGTAATCGGCGTAAGAGGTGGTGATCCACTCACCGTTGGTGGTTCTGTTCACTGCCGCCATATGCAATTTACCGTTTTCTACGGTACTTCTGGTAATATCAGCCCAGGCAGACTGGGCGCCGGTATCAAACGTTTCTTCAAAAACCACCGTTTCGGCGGCCGAGCCGGTCATGGCGATAATCCCGACGGAAAGTACAATAGAGAGTACAACCAAAACTGCTAAAATTTTACGCAACGTTTGTTTCATCGTAAATTACCTCCATTCCTTAGTTTTCATCCGCAGGCGGGTTGCTGTTAGAAGAAATATCTTCCATCTCTCCCCCACCGGCTTTAGGTTTTTTCTTTTTTACAAGTAAAATCACGCCTACGGCGGCACCTGCCACCACTACGGCACCTAAAATAATCCAAATGATGTAGTCCATAACGGTCAGCTTGGCAAATACCACGGTAATCTCTTGATTTTCTTGCACGTTACTGATGGTAAAGGTATTTTTGCTTACTTTTACCTTTTTACCGTTAACGGTAACCGAGCCAACCTTGTAGCCCTTGGCAGGCTTCATAGCAAAGGTTTGCTCGGCACCCTCCATCATACGTAAATAACCATCGGGGTCGGGGTCAACGGTGCCGCGGCCCTTAATGGTCCAAATTAAATCGTAGTTGGGTACGATTTCAATCTCGTAGCTGGTGGTATGTAAGGTACCCGAGTAGATCTGTACCGTCTGCTTGCCCAATTTATACATATTGGGCTGCTCTAAAATGGCGTACTCACGGAACTGCACCTCTTTGGTGGTACCGTTGAGGTTATACTCGGTTACAATACCGCCTAAGGTGTTAAACAAGTCGGCATAACCAAACTTGGTTTGCGGCATCGTGGTAATTTCAATGCGCTCAACCTTGTTGCTGTCCCAAATGGTTGCATCATCCCAGGCGTGAGCCGTCAGCTTATCCTTTTCAAAACGGGTAAAGCGGGGCACCTGGTTGTTGTGGGTAGAGCCTTGCTCGCCTGTATCAGAGCGGCCGTAGGTAACGTAAACGTACTCGTCGGTAACGGTTACGTCGGGGTCAAGGAACTGGCGAACGTGGGCGCTCTGGCCGTTAGCGTAGGTAGAGGTACGCTCTACGTCGGCCACAAACTCCCAATTTTTACCGTCGGTGGTGCGGGCCAACGAGATGCGCACACGGGGGAAAATAGCGCCCATAGTTGCCGGCCAGGTGTTCTGCCAGGCCATATACCAGGTGCCGGGGTTTTCAGGGTCTTCGCCAATACCGAAGGAGCCCATAGGTGTTTGCATATGGGGGATAATACCAAACTCGGTCCAGGTTACGCCACCGTCTTTAGACTCGAAATACATAATGCTGCCGTAACCGTTACGGGTCTGGTAGTAACGCACTGCACCGTCGGCACAGCCGATAACCTTACCCTCGGCGGTGGTGGAGCTAACGCTGTCACTATAAGCCAACAAGATATCACGGCTGTCGTTTTCTGACTCCTTCCAGGTGTAGCCCTCGTCGTCGCTATAGAAGATGCGGGTATAGTGACCCATGCTGGTGCCATCGGCTTTATACCGACGCCAGCCAATAGGCAGGAAGGTACGCTTGGTACCGTCTTTTAAGGTAACCACTGTCAGCGAGCCAACGTGGATAATGGCGCATCTGTTGCCGTAAACGTCAGACAGCTCTTCGTAAGGCACAACGGTGGAGATCTGCTTCCAGGACTTCATACCGTCGGTGGTGAGCCAAACGGACATATCTCCGTCTTTTACGCTGATGAACTTACCGTTGCCGTAGGCCTGAATCGAGGAGTAACCGATAGTACCGCCTATGGGGGGAGCGACAATACCGGTGCCTGCTTCGTCAAAGGTCTGCCAGGTGTAGCCCTTATCGTAAGAGATATAGTATTTTCCGTTAAAGGCAACCATCGTGTTCTCGTCTAAGAACTCGGTTTCAGTGTGGGTGCCGCCTTGACCGGCTTTGGTAAAGGTAAAGTGGTCAACGCCATCCTGGAACAGGGTGCCCGATTTGCTGACGATTTTCAAATCGTCAATATACATTGCAGCGCTTTGGGCAAAGAAGCCCATTTTGCCAAAGGAGAAGGTGACCAATTTATCGGTAGCTAAAACCTCTTTACCGTCTACAACTACCTTTAAGGTAGTGCCGCTTATTACCAGCTGCAAATCGTGCAGCTCACCGGCAGCCAAAGGCGTTGCCTCATCGGCCCAAATCATCTGCAGGGTTTCTTGCAGGGTAGACTCGGTGGCAGCCAAGAACCACTTTTTGCTGGCGGTGTCGTAGCCAATGGCGGTAAAGGCATCGGCAGAATTCACATTGTTTTGCTCGTAGAAGCGGGTTAAAACACCCACCTTACCGCTGCCGGTGTACATAAATTTGGTAGAAATTTCAGGATCGCTTTCAAAGGCGTGCAATACGGTGAAGCTGGTATTGCCACCGTTGGTGCCGTATACCTTGCTGCCGCCCTTGTTGTAGACCTTCCAGGCGTCTATCTGTTTGGATTCTTCGGCATTATATTCCTCTTGCCAATGGCTGGGGCTCTTGCCTACCGTTTCGTCCTCAAAATTGTCCTCGTAAACGGTGGGGGTAATTTCTTTCGGTTTTGCTACAGGGCGCTCTTTGACGGTGCCGTATACACGAAGATTATCGTACATACTGTCGTTCTCGGAGGACTTAAAGGCTACGCCGCCCTCGTACAGTCCCATACCGGAGTTCGCGTCGTTGTAGGCAAAAATGGCCTTATCGTCTACGTAAACGGTGATTACACCGTCTATCGAAACAATACGCATGGTATTAAAGGTGCCCTCCACCATTGCGATTTCGTGAATGTCGGTATAGGTCTGGTCTAACTTGCTGTGGCCGCCGGTACAACGGTACAGCTGCACGGCACACACGGCTCTACCACTTTCGTCAGCCAATTTATTGGTAATACGGCAGTGGTAATACTCACCGTCATCGTTTAAGTTCCAGGCGATGGCGGTGTAGGTAGAGGGGTAGACCATGGCCATATCTACCTCGATCATATTGATCTCGCCGTAAACGTTCGTTAAACGGGCCCAACCGTTACCGCTTACGCCGTATTTGTTTTGCTCGTTGATGATATAACCGTTACGGGTATCCCAGGTGCCAACCTTGGACTCGTAGGCAAAATCCCACTCATCCTCGATAATTTCGGTACTAAAGTCGTTGTAGTACATTAACTCCTTGTCGGCAATCTGGGGGGTAACAATACGGTCCATCGCCACAACCATATCTACGTATTTTTTGTAGGTGGCCTCGGGTAGGTTCTGCACCTCATAAGGAGACAGGGTATCAAAATAATCTTTAATTTCGTAAACGGCGGCTTTATCCGACTCTTGCAGCTTGGACAGGTCGATCTTGTCTAACTTATCGGTAAAGGCCTTAACGTACTCGGGACGCTCGGTTACGCGAACGATGATGTTGGATGTAAAATCACCGTAGGTAAGGGTAACCTTGTTGTCACCGTCAACAAAATCGCTGGTTTGCGATAAATGCTCGTCACGCAGGGGCAGGGTAACCTCAAACCCGTCGGAGAATTTTACCAAAATCTCGTACCGGGCGGGGTCTAACTCAAAGCCCTTGTACATTTCAAACACGCCGTTCTCAGCGCCAACGATATGGGCGCTGACGGGTGTACGAGCCTTCATCTCTTCAATGTAGAAATTGTCCACCCAGGCGCTGGCGTTGACGGTCTTAATGGTGCAAACACCCTCGCCTAAAATAGCGTTCTCATCGCTGTCGGTATAAACGGTG
>CAZUJI010000067.1:0-3139 GCA_964620235.1 uncultured Eubacteriales bacterium | reverse complement strand
AATAAACAAGTAAAGATCTCTGCCAATGGCCTCGGCGCGCAGGGTAAAGACGTCGTTCAACTGGAAGTACTCTTGTTCCATAGCCTCTAACAACGCTTTATGGCCAATGCTAACCAACGTGGTGTTGCCATTGTTATTAAAGCGAAGCAGCTGCGCGGTAAAGTTGCCGTTGGTGTTGCTGTAGGCCAAGCGATACTCGTACATATTATTGCCGGTTTTACGGAACTGTACGCCGGCATAGCTGGTTCTCAAGCTCTCAGTAATCATAAACTGGGCGCCTACTGCCATATCGGCCGCTCTGATGCCCGTGCAGGTGGCAACGGTAGCGCGGTTGCTCATTCGGTCTTTCTCGTAATAATCGACCTGTAGCTGGCCGTTTTTAATCCCCCACTTTGCATACTCGGGGTGAGTAAAGGTCCAGTTGCCCTTGTAGTTTTTGTCAAAACTATCTTGGAAAATATAGCTGGAGTACTCGTGGGTAAAGGTTTTTGCAAAATTACCGTAGGTAACGGTAACGGTTTGCTTCTTCACCGAGTTCTCGTCGTAGCCCGAAATCATATCCTCGGTTACGGGGACCTTGCGGGTGCTACCGTCGCCATAGGTGACGTTTAAGAACATATCTGCCAGGTTTAAGCGGCGGGCAGCCGTCTTTTTAACGGTGGCGCCGTTGCCGTCTACCAAGGTAACGGCCTTAGCGTACCAAATAGATTTTTGCACCGTTTTGGTCAGCTTGTAGCTATGTACGTCTACACCGCCGTTAACGGCCTGCACCTGTGCTACGGGCGCGTCAATCACCGTGTCGTGGGTGTAGCCCAGCACAGCAACGTCGTTTACGTATACCGTCCAAGCGGTGCCGTAAACGTCAATGGCAACGTTGAACTTTTTACCAAGCTCAATCGTAGGGCCTTGGCCGGTGGCCAGAGTGGTGGTCTTTTTAAATAGGGTAACCGTGCTGCCCAGGGACACACGCACCGAGAACTCGCTATTGATATAAATATCAACGGAGCCTACGCGGGAGGCGGTGGCGGTCTCATTGTCGTTGGTGATGGTGGCCGAAGCCTCAATGCGGTAGCTGGGTATATCGCTAAAGGTCTGGTTAGCTTTGGCCACGGCCTTTAAGGCGCTGTTATAACCGCCTACGTTGGGGTAAGGCAGGGTCAGCTTATTGCCCTTCATCTGCCAGGCAAAGGCGGGCAAGCCGGCATCCTTGCCTAAGGTCCAGCCGTCGGCCTTAGAGAAATCGGCGGTATACAATACCTCCTCTTTGGCGATGCCGGCAAAGGTAACGTCAAAGCTGTCGGACTTGCCGCCGTAGGTAGCAGTTAAGGTAGCCGTACCCTCTTTGGCGGGGTAGCCGGTAACCTTTAAGCCGGGGGTGCTTTCGTCTAAAATCTGGCTGCCGTAGATGCCGGCGTAGTTGGCCTGCACCTTAATGCCCAGATCGGCGCCAACCGCAACGCCGGCGGGCACGTTGAGCACCTGAATCGACTCCACCTTCTTCTCGCCCAGCTTTTGGATGCGAATATCCTCAAGCATAGCGGTGGCGTTGGTGGTGGCTAAGCCTACGTAGCCGCTCTTTAAAGCGTCGGTAGCCTCGGCAAACAGCTGGTTGTTTACCATAAACTGCAGCTTGCCCTCTTCCAACACCAAAACCTTCAGCTCATACGTAACGTTCTCACGGATTTTGCCGTTGGCAACGCCGTTGATGTTTACGGCTTGTTTTTTAATGATGATAGAGTTGCCGTCTGCCCGGTTTAAAAGCGCAACCAGGTAGGCAGAACCGTTTTGCCGAATACCCAAACCAAACTCGTAGTAAGATTTTAAGTCTTCGGAGGCGTGGAACACCACAGAAGCCAAACCGCTTGCGTAGGGTTGGCCGCTGGCAGCGTCGGTAGCGCGACCAACCGCTAAATTGGCCACCACACCTGCACCTGCGGACAGTTTTTGCCCGGAGATGGTGTTCGTTTTTGTTCCGGAAAGCGTGTAGGTACCGTCAGACACACTTCCAACCGTGGAAGAGGCCCAGCCGGTAGGTGCCGATGCAGTAAATTCGTCTTTAAACAAGACGTCGGACGCGGCGCTAACGCTAAAGCAACCCACAAAGGATGCTACGGCGATAACGACGCACAACAGCACTGCAAAGCACCGTTTTAGAGATTTTGCCATAAAATTCTCCCCTTTTTTATTGAATTAGTACAGTATCGTACAAATCGCACTTGTATCATAGCATAAAAGGCCAAACTTGTAAACATAAAAAACAAGTAATTACTAAAATTGGGCAAAATTATTCTATGCGAGGATAAAAAATTGTTATAATCGGCCTGCGGCTTAAAAATATTCTGCACCAACGTATTACTTCTGCTTATTGGTATAGCCTAAACAAAGCTCCGCCGCTAAAGGTGGCTTGAAGATTTTTCACCTGCAGAAACGCAGATAGCCGTGGGGGCCAAACGAAGCATTTATTCGCCAAAGGTAACAGCTTTTTTAGATATAACCAAACCTTGCCTCTATGCAATCCTTTTTTATTAGTGTAACACAAAGATTTTGGATTGTATATATATAAAATGCGCAAGAATAGATTGAATTTTTAAATATTCTACCGCGTTAGCGGGTGAGAGTGCGGTTCTCGGGCGGCAATAGATTTGGGGTTGGTCTGTAGGGACGGGCGTCCTCGACCGTCCGTTATCGTCTTGCGGTGGATTTAGGACGGCCCGTCATCCCCAACGGCGGGATTTGAAGTAATAGGTAAGAAGTAAGAAGTGACGTGTTGCTTCGCAACGGAATTTAAAATATTCACCCACCGGCGTACGCCGGTTCCCCCTTTTGTTTATTATAGCACGATTTTTAGATTTTACATCGTAAAATTAAACGTTTTTATTCGTAATATTGTATGTTTTTGGTGCAAAGCACAAGCAGGGACAGATGCCTACATCCGCCCGGGATATTACGGGAAGATGGGGATTTGAAGTAATAGGTAAGAAGTAAGAGGTGACGTGTTGCTTCGCAACGGAATTTGAAATATCCTCCCACCGGCGTACGCCGGTCCCCCCTCCTTTAGGCAAGGAGGGCTTGCGGAATATAAACATAATAAATATCCACCCGCATAGCGGGTGGTTTTTCATTTTAGGTCTACGCCCTA
>CAZUJI010000066.1:0-7045 GCA_964620235.1 uncultured Eubacteriales bacterium | reverse complement strand
AAAGAGGTGAAGAAGAAAGACTTGGCAGCCATTGCTATGAGCTACGGCTACGTATACGTTGCCCAGGTTGCCCAAGGCGCTGACTACAACCAGTGCATCAAGGCCTTCAAAGAGGCTGAGAGCTACCACGGTCCTTCTATCATCATCGCTTACGCTCCTTGTATCAACCACGGTATCAAGGGCGGTATGAGCCAGGCTCAAACCGAAGAGAAGAACGCCGTATTGGCCGGTTACTGGGATCTGTTCCGCTTCGATCCTCGCAACAGAGGCACCGAGAAGAGCGCCTTCTCTCTGGATTCCAAGCCTGCTACCGCTTCTTACCAAGACTTCCTGCTGAACGAGGTTCGTTACGGCTCCTTAATGCGTGCCAACCCCGACCGCGCTGCTGACCTGTTTGCAAAAGCAGAAGAGAGCGCCAAGGCCAAGAGAGCACACTTAGAGAAGTTAGAAGAGCTGTACAAATAAGCTATTCTGATGCAATAAAATCCCCCGGCAGACCAACAGGTCTGTCGGGGGATTTTTGAAGTAATAAGTAAGAGGAGAGTGCCACGACACCCTGTGTTTTATCCCTTTTGCTCTTTTTTGTGCCGACGAAAGGCGTGGTTTAAGGCGGCGGTGCTTTCGTACCCGGCCAGGCGGGCGGCCTCGCTTACCGAGTAGCCGTTTTCAATATAACTGTCAGCAATATCTAAGCGATGGTTTAAAATGTATTGGTAGGGGGTCAGCCCCATTTCTTTTCTGAAGATACGGATGAAATAATTTTCATCTAAGTGCAACATTTGCGCCAGGTCTCTAATGGAGGGCAGATCCAGTACGCCATCGGAACGGGTGGCGTGTATGCGCTCCAAGGCTTGCTCAATCCGCTTGTTTTGCAAAAAGACAATATCGCCCCGAGCGTGTAACTGCATTAAGATTGCTGTAACGGTGGCTTGTACCGCTTGCATGCAAATCGGTGTTTTGGGCTGCTGCTCCCAGTAATTCAGCGCCTCGACCATTCCCCGCCAGGGCAGCATATCGGGGGTGTTTTGCTGTAGATTCAGGTCAATAATACGGGCGTCGGTACAAAAGGGGACAACGGCAAAATCGCAATACAAATGGTCTATGGGGTCCTCAGGCAGGTGCCGCACGTGGTAGGGCGCCTTTGCGGGGATAAAATACAAATGCCCTTTTTGAAAAGGCTTTTCCTGCCCATTCTCCCAATACCAGCCGGTGCCGCCGTAAATATAATATAACCGACTGTGCATTGCGCTGGGGGTATAATAATAGTAATCATTGATTTTTGCAGAGCCCAGCCAGCTGTTTTGGGTTGAGCAACGGCCGTAGTGGTAGACGTGGGTTTGGTAAAGCATTCCAATTCCTCCCGCAAAGTGCGATTTCTATCAATTCTTATAAGATTATAATCATTGTGCATTAGCCTTGTTTTTTTTATAATATAAGTATAACATAGGGCGAATTTTATTACAACCTTAAATTTTTGCCGATTGTTTTTTCGGCAAGGAGATTTCGGTTAAAAAGGCTCGTTTTTGGCCAAAAAAGGCAAAAAATGGTATATAATTACTCTAAATATAAGGGGAATTGATATGAAAAAAATGATAAGCCGGACATTTGCAATTCTTTTAAGTCTGCTGGTGGCGGCGGCATCTTTTGTTGGATGCTTTAGCGTCAGCGCCGCATCGGAGGTTTTATTTAAGGACGAATTTGATACGTCTGCCCTCACCGGCTGGGCCTCTGCCCAGGTGGGTAGCGTGGCCGACGGTACTTATAAGCTCTCCGGCACCCAAAAAAATACCATCGCCGGGCAAAAATTGTCGGCAGGGTTGGGCGTTGTGGCCAATCTGTCGGTCTGCCGCATTGCCGACCCGGAAACCGGCGTCCCCTACGTCAGCGGTACCTCTACCATACTGTTCCACGCCGATGAAGAGCAAAAAACCTACTACGAGTACGGCTTGGGTATCCGCGATAACGGCTCGACCTACCTTTTGGTTTACCTTGTTCGCGCCGACGGTAGCGCCAGCATTGTTAAACGGCAGGGTAAAAACATCAATGGCGTGGCAAATGGTGTTATTGCCGAGAATATCACCTACGAGTTAAAGGTGCTGGTCACCGAGGCGGGCACCCTGCAATTTATGATCAACAACCAACTTTTTGCCGAAACCGCCGATACTTTAAAAAGCGGCTACGTGGGCGTGTCCTGCTGGAATGCCGCCGCCGACGTGGAAGATATCCGTATTCAGGAACTGGGCGAGCAAAAGGTAGAGTCCATCCAGGTACTTAACGTGCCCACCGGCACCGTTCCCCTGGGCGAAAAGATGGGGATTAAGATCCAAGCCAACTACGACGGTATTTACGGCAGTCAGATCTTAAACGAAGAAGCCACCGGTTTAAAAATTGCCGGCTATCCCCAAAAAGCGGGCGTGGCCACGCTGACGGCTACCTACGGCGGCAAATCCGCTAAATTCGACGTGAATTTCGGTGCTGTTTCTAAAGAAGAAACGGTGTATACCGCAGATTTCTCCAAGGCCGACAGCTGGATCTGCGGCAAGGACAGCAATCTGTCTGCTTTTGCTTTTCAGCTTAAAAATAACAAACTAACCTTGACCTACCCCGACGTAACCGGCCACACCGCCACCTTAAAAGCGGCGGCCACCGCCAATATAGACGCGTCGGTTACCCAAAATCTGTATAATTTCCGCATTGACGCTACTGCCGCTATCACCCACGATGACGAAACCAGCAGTACCCGCTACGGCGCGGTTGAAGTTTGCGTTACCTCGGGGTATACCCTGCGGGTGAGCTTAAACGGCGCAGTCACCTTTTATAAGGGCTCCGCCGCATTGGCCACCAATACGGTAGAGGGTATTACCTTAGGCAAAAAAATCAATATTACCGTACGGGTCTGCGGCGGACTGTGGGAGGCCGACGTAAACGGCCAACGCGTTCTGTCTTATACCCATACCACCACCGATTGCGCGGCCCTGGCGCAGGTGCAGGCGGTCAACGGCGGTGTAGACGTATACAGTTATAAATTAACCAAATTGGTAGACCGTTCGGTATGGTACGCCAAATCGGTCACCCTGGTCAACGGCAACGGTACCGCCATTAAAAAGGTTACATCCCGCGTTTTGGAACTGGACGATATCTTTTTGAACGTGGCCTACGGCGACGGTAGCACCCGCCAGGTGGCCGTTACCTGGGATATGCTCTCGGGTTACGATAAAAACAGCATCAAAGATCAGACCATTACCTTAACTTACGGTAATTTTACCAAAACCTTCGTACACGAGTACAGCAGCTACCTGTTTACGGATACTTTTGACAAAAATCACAGCACCAGATGGAACTTCAGCCACCCGGAATACGCCAAATGGTACGCCGAAGACGGCCATTTAGTGGTGGATTACTATAACCCCAGTCCGGAGTCCAGTTTGGCCACCATTGCCACCTGCACCGGGATCACCTGCGCCGACGTTGCCGTAGGCGCACAGTTTACGCTGACCGAAACCAGCGACAGACGTCCCACTTACGCCGGCGTGCAGTTCCGCAAAGTGGGCAACACGATGTACGAGTACCGTATCAACTACCGTAACGGTGTGTTTGCGGTGGAGTTGTACCGTTTTGAAAAGGGTATATCTACCAAAGTGGTCAACTACGGCCATAAAGACCTGTTAGAGGCTATGGGCAGGGAGTATTTCCAAGCCACCGACACCTTTACTCTGCGGGCCGAGGCGGTTGGCAACGAAATTATTATGTTTATCAACGATTGCGTGCTGGGCGTGTTTGTTGACGAGTCCAACGAAGCCATTTTACAAGCCGGCCAATGCACCATCAAGACCGTAAACGCTTCCGCCTGGATCGACAATTTTTATATTGAGGAGATCCGCGCCCGGTATCCCGTCAGCGCCCAAATTATTGGTGAAGAAGACGGCGTGATCGATCTGTATCGCGGCTTTGAGTTAGAGCCCTCTAAATACGATCTGAACATAAAATATTCCAACGGTATGGAAGTGGTTATGCCCCTGCGGGAGAGTTATTTATCCCAAACCGGCGGTTTTGAACTGGGCGACAATAAAGTCACCCTGACCTATACCACCTATAAGACCGATATCACCGTTCGCGTGACCGAGCGGCCCGAATACGTTAAGGCCTTTATCGATAAATTAGGGAAGATCGACCCGGCCTCGCTGCAATTGTCCGACAAGGCCGCAGTAACCGAACTGAAAGAATATTTTGACACCCTTTCGCCCTACGAGGTGCAGAATTTAGATTCGGCGCTTTACAAAAAATATTGCGACGTAATCGTGGCGATGGACCGCCTGGTGACCCCCGAGATCGCGGATAAAGAATTACTCTATTACAACGATTTCAGCACCGAGGCCACCGACGAGGAGTGGGATTTCACCTACGAAGCCAAATTGGGCAGTTGGGACACCCGCAACGGTTACATTATCAACGAGCAGTTCAAGCACGGCATCAGCGGCAACAGCTGGGCCCGCTTGAAGAACGTATACGGCGAGATCAATATGATCGAGGTGGATATGGCCAACGTATACTCGGCCACCTACACCGCCGTGGTTTGGAACCTGACCGATGACGGTGAGTATTACCACTGCCGTATTACCAATAAGACCACCGATAAAGAGGGTAAATCGGTGTACTCGGTGCAGTTGTACCGGTACAGCGGCGCCCACTACGCCTTAAGATCCACCTATGCCGACGTACACGAACTGGCAGTGACGGAGGGTCAGTTCAACAGCCTGCGCGTGGTCTGTTTTGAAGCCAAGACCAGCGTATACGTAGACGATAAATTGCTGTATGCCTACGGCGATTCTTCCACCAACGCACTGTACGAGGGCGGCGTGGCCTTCCGTTCTTCCGAGAACGACAGTATGTACGATAACATTCGCGTATACGGCACGCCCAAAGAGCGCCCCGCCCAAAAAGAAAAAGAGATCACCCCCACCGTTTACGAGGACAATTTTGAGGACGAAACGGTAGGCAAGAGCCCCAGCCATTGGCAGGAGGAGTATATTACCGAAGAATCCCGCCAGGTAGACGCCTGGAAGGTGTATAACAAAGGCGGTAGCAACGTTTACGGCACCACCGGCGGCCAAAGCGTGTTCACGGTATTGCACGCTTTTGAGAGCGACCCGGAGATCTCTACCAAATTTATGTATACCGGCAGCGGCAAAGTGGGTGTTCTGACCCGCCAGTTTGAGCAAGGCCGTATTACCAGTGCGGATGCCTTTACTGCCATCGGCTACGACACCGCCAGCCAAAAATGGTTCGTTGCCGCCACTGAGTCTACCTTGCAAGAAGAATTGCAACTCATTTGGGCCGACGAAGCCACTCCCTTGACCGCCGGCGAGATGCACGACCTGCAGGTGGTGCTGTCCGGCGCTACCTTAAAGGTAACCGTAGACGGCAAAGAGGTTTTGGCTACTGACGATATCGTCACCTACTCGGTGGGCAAAATGGGCTTCTTTGCCCAAAGCGCCGGGATGTACGTGGACGACGTGAAGATCGTCAGCAAATTGGGCACCATATTCCAAGACGGTGTATTGCAATTCACGTACTTTGAAAGCGAAGACAAGACCGCCAGCAGCGAGATGGAAGTTTTAGGCCAAAATACGATGGTCTCGCTGAACGGTCAGAATTACATTTCTTTCGACCAGGGCGTTACCTGGCAGACCCAAGCCCAGGCCAACACCGACATCGTTATGCCTACCCACGGCGGTAGTGGCTACAGTTCCATCCAGAACTACGGCAACGGCGAGTTTATCAGTATCGACGGCGCCGACTTCACGGTATGGCGCACCACCGACAATATGCGTAGTTGGACCAAGATCGGCAGCGTCTTCCCCAAAGAGGAGATCTACGATGTGTATGGCAACTTCTGCGCCCTGTTCCACGTGGCCTCGCTGACCGAGGTGACCTTGCAGGACGGCACCAAGCGTACCTTCTTACCGGTTGCCTGGCGTCGGTATACCTCTACCAACAACCTGGGCCACTACACCCGGATCTTCTACTCCGATGACCACGGCTTCACCTGGAAAGAAGCCGAGAACGATACCCGTGAGGCTTTGGTCGGTTACGAAGACAATACGTTCTCTACCGTTGCCGAGGGTAAGATCATCGGTTGCGCCGACGGTTCCCTGCGGTATTACCAGACCCGTAACGGTTACGGTAGCGTTATCTACTTTGAGTCGGACGACGGTGGCGTGACCTGGAACGAGTTCGGCAAGATCCCCTATATGCAATCCCCCTTAGGCTCCTTTGGTATTGATGAAGACCCGGAGAGCCCCGGCACCTGGTATATGGCCTGGCAGAACTCTTGGCCCTCTACCTTGGGTTCGGGCTACCCCCGTGTTCGTATTTCTCTGGCCCGTACCACCGACGGTAAAAATTGGGAGTTTCTGACGGATATTGAACGTACCTCCAGTTATGCAAATAACTTCCACGGCAATGTCCGTCAGTTCCTCGACCCCTCTGTAGAGGTCACCGAGGATTATATATACGTCACCTACGGCCGGTCGGATACCGGTGAGCGCAATTCCGCCCACAACAACCAGATCCCCCGCTTCACCCGTATTGAAAAAGACAAATTAACGGTACACGCCTGGGATGACTCTACCATTTGGGATACCAATAAGGCCGAGCGCGTGGAACTGACCACATTGCCCCAGACGAAATTTGGTTACGCTGATTTGTTTAGTACCGCTGGCGGCATTGTTACCGAGTATAACCTCAACGGCACCACCACCCAGCAGAATATCCGCGACTATAAGATCGTAGCAGAGCCCAATATGTTTAAACTGGGCAAACAAACGGTGCAACTGTACTCCACCACGTTGCACACCGTTAGTTACGATATTGAGATTGTACCCAACTATGATTTGATTTGGACCGTTAAGGGCAAGGGCACTATTGACCCCGACCCGGATGGCTACCTACGTATAATGGAGGGCGCCGAACAGACCTTTGCTATGGAGCCTGCCAAGGGCTACAAGGTGGGCTCGGTTACCGTTAACGGTAAAAAGGTAAAGGT
>CAZUJI010000065.1:0-7064 GCA_964620235.1 uncultured Eubacteriales bacterium | reverse complement strand
GGCCAATCTAAAGCGCACTTGTGCGCAGCCAGTAGTATTAGGGCTATGCCCGAAAATGAAAAACCACCCGCTATGCGGGTGGATATTTATTTTTAGATTAATAATTTTCTGCCTTCAGCTCAAAGTAGGCTTGGGGGTGCTTGCAGGTGGGGCACAGCTGCGGTGCGGCAGGGCCTACGTGAATGTGGCCACAGTTGCGGCATTTCCAAACGGCTACGCCGTCGCGTTTAAATACAACGCCCTCTTCAATGTTGGCTAACAGCTTTTGATAGCGCTCTTCGTGTTCTTTTTCAATCTTGCCCACCATAGTAAACAAAGCGGCCAGCTCGGTGTAGCCCTCTTCTTTGGCTTCGTCGGCAAATTGCTTGTACATTTCTTCCCACTCGTAATGCTCGCCTGCAGCGGCATCCTTTAAGTTTTCAACGGTGCCGGGTACTTCGCCGTCGTGCAGCCATTTAAACCATAATTTTGCGTGCTCTTTTTCGTTGTCGGCCGTTTCGGTAAACAGGGCGGCAATTTGCTCGTATCCCTCTTTTTTGGCCTTGCTGGCGTAGTAGGTGTACTTGTTGCGGGCCTGGGACTCACCGGCAAAGGCGGTCATCAGGTTGGCATAGGTCTTGCTTGCTTTAAAATCCATAAAAACAACTCCTTTTTAAATTATAGTTTGCAATATTTGGCTTTTTTATTCAATAATCAGTTCTTGAATCGAACGGAACTGATAATCGCTGTTTTTCAGCAGACTTAACTTCTTTAAGGCAATGCGGGCGCCTTTAACCACGCTGTGCAACGGGTCGTCTACCAAGCGCACCGCCGTGCCCAAATACTCGCTCAAATATTCCTCCATACCGTGAATCAGCGCGCCGCCGCCGGTAAGATAAATGCCGTCGCGCAGAATGTCCGACACCAAATCGGGGGGTGTTTTTTCTAACACGTGGCGAATTTGCGCGCGTATCTCCTCCGCAGGCTCGGTAATGGCTTGGCGAACGTCTTCGTCGGTTACCTCAAACTCTTGGGGCAGGCCGGTAAACAGGTTGCGACCCTTGGCCCGCATAGTAAGGGGCAGGGCCCTTTGCACCACCGTGCCAATCTGCTTTTTAATATTCTCGGCGGTAATGTTACCGATTAAAATATTATATTCCCTTTTAATGTATTTAATAATGGCTTCGTCAAAATCCATAGACGCCACGCGGCAGCTGCGGCTCTCGGCCATACCGCCTAAGGTAATTACCGCAATGTCGGTGGTGCCGGCACCAAGGTCTATAATCATACTGCCCTTGGCCTTTTCAAAATCTATGCCCAAGCCAATGGCGGCTGCCATGGGGCTTTCAATGGTGCAAACGTCGCGCCCACCGGCAAAGCCTGCCGCGTTGGCCACAAAACGGTGCTGTACCGAGGTAACCCCAATGGGCACCGATACCATAACCCGCGGCTTAATAATGCAGCTGCCGAAGGCCTTGTGCATATAGTGACGCAGCATCTGCTCGGCAACGTCGCAGTCGGCAATGACACCTCGCTGAATAGGAAAAACCGTGGTTAAACTGTCGGGGGTGCGGCCAATCATATTGTAAGCCTGCTCGCCGTAGTACAGCGGCTCCCAGGTCTCGCTGTCTACCGTGGCCACCGAGGGTAACTCTAATAAAATTTCTGCGCCCGAGAACAGTATCGTCTTCGAGGTGCCAAAATCAATTCCAATATCCGTTGCCATATTCTTCCGTCCTTATATGCATCTGATACAAATATTATAGTACAGTTTTTTTAGGTTTACAAGAGGTTTTTTCGGTAAGCAGAGCAGTAGAGCAAAACACCGCCTTGGCCCCTTGTAACAGTAGCTGTTTGGCGCATTCGTTTAAGGTGGCGCCGGTGGTGCGAATATCATCCACCAGCAAAATCACCTTGCCCCGCGCGTCGGGGTGGGCAGCAAAGGCGTTTTGCACGTTTTTTACACGCTCGGCAAACTCTAAGTCGTGCTGGCGTAAATTTTCTCGCACCTTGTAAAGCAAACGCCCCTGTAAAGGTAGCTCTAACTGCCGCGCCACCGCGGCAGCCAAAAGCCGTGGTGAGTAGTATTCGCGGTCGCGATACTCCTTTTTCGTGGCGGGCACGTAGCATACCGCGTCAAAGGGCACGCTGCCAAAGCATTCCAACACGCGGTTGGCCATACATTGGGCAAAAAAATCCTTGTTTTGCGCATCGCCCTTAAATTTTAGCTGATACACCCCATCCTTAGCCACGCCCTTGTTGTAAAAGGGGGCGCAAAAGCCGCTAAACAAAAAGTTCCGCCGCTTGCATTCACAGCTTTTGCCGGGGTAGCCGCATATTCTGCAGGCCGAGGGGTCTATGTTGGGCAGAGCCGCGTGGCAGTCGGGGCAAATGTATACGCCGTCCTCCGTCAGCTTGCCACAGCAGGCGCAGCGACGGGGGAATACCACGTCCAAAACCCCCTCCCAAGCCTTATAATACCACTTCATTGCAGCTGCTCCCGTAATAAATAGGCCAAAGCCGAGTACCGTAGATTTTTACGGTCGTTGGTAACCATAGCATTTACCACCGTGGGGTTGCCTACGCATACCAAAAGCTTTTTGGCGCGGGTAACGGCGGTGTATAACAAATTGCGGTAGCAAAGCTTGGGGGGCGTGTCCAACAGCGGCAAAAGTACGCAAGAGTACTCGCTACCCTGACTTTTGTGCACCGTAACCGCATAGGCCAGCTCTAACTGATTTTGCTCCTCACGGCTTAAATGCACCGTACGGTCGTCAAACCGAACCGTAAGCATTTCGTTTACAGGGTCAATGGCGGTAATAAAGCCAATGTCCCCGTTAAAAATGCCGGTGCCTTGCTCGCCGTCCTCCTTTTGCCAGACAATTTCGTAATTGTTTTTAATTTGCATCACCTTGTCGCCCAGCCGCAGGCAAAAGCCCCTAAATTGCAGCTCGGGCTTGTCCTGGGCGGGTGGGTTTAATCGGCTTTGCAATAAATTATTTAAATTAGCGCTGCCCAAATCCGAAATGCGGGCAGGGCAGAGCACCTGAATGTCTTGCAGCGGCGAAAAACCGTAGGCTTTTGGCAGGCGCTGGGTGTATAAATCGGCAATTTGCCGCGCAGCCACCACCGGATTGCCCGCTTGTATAAAGAAAAAGTCCTTTTCTTTGTTCTCTAAATCGGGGGCAAGCCCCTGCACGATTTTGTGAGCGTTGGTTACGATCAAGCTTTCCTCCGCTTGACGAAATACCTTGGTTAAGCAGACCCGCGGAATTTGCTCCACCGCCAAAAGGTCGTACAGCAGGTTGCCGGCGCCTACGCTGGGCAGTTGGTGAGCGTCACCCACCAAAATCAGTCGACAGCCCAATTTTATGGCCCGCAAAACCGCCTCAAATAGGCGAATATCCACCATCGACAGCTCGTCTAAAACCAGCACGTCACATTCCAAAGGATTTCGCTCGTTGCGCAAAAACTGGGGCTGCATATCGGTACCCGACCATACCACCTCTAAAAGGCGATGAATGGTTTTGGCCTCTATACCGCATACCTCGCTCATTCGCTTGGCAGCGCGGCCGGTGGGGGCGGCCAAAGCTACCTCTAACCCTCGGTTTTGAAATAAAGTAATTATAGCGTTTAGGGTGGTGGTTTTGCCGGTACCCGGCCCACCGGTTAACACAAACACGCTGTTTTCCATTGCCTTGGCAATGGCTTGGTATTGGTGTTCGGCATAAATAAGACCGGTTGCCTTTTGCACCCGTTCAATCTCGCCCTGCAGGTGCTTTTGCTGCTGGGGCGGGTAGGCAAAGTACATAGCCAGGCGCGCCGCAACGTATTGCTCGCTGGCGTAATAATCCGGCAAAAACAGCAGCTCACCTATATCGGTAGGCACGCAAAACAGTTGGCCTGCGGCCAGCATTTCTTCCACAATATCGTCTACCGTGCGGCTGTCTAACTCTAAAAGACGGCAGGCCACGGTTAATAGCTTTGGCCGAGGCAGACAGGTGTGCCCGTTGGATAAATTGTGCCGCAAAACGTACGCTAAGCCGGCGCAAATACGGTCCCGGTTGGTTTGCCCCAAATCGCGGCCCAAGGCTATTTCATCCGCCCGTTCAAAAGAGATGCCAATGGCTTCGCTACACAGCAAGTAAGGGTTCGCCTCGGCAATCTGTACCGAGTGGTTGCCGTATACCCGGTAGATATTCAGCGCCTCTTGCGCGTTAATACCGTAGCAAGAGAGCGCCACCATAATCTCCCGGATAGAGCGGCGTTTTTGCATTTCGGCGGCAATGTCCTCGGCCTTGCGCAGGCTAATGCCCGAAATGGCCGCAGCTAACCGCGCGGGCTCCTGCTCTAATACCTGCAGGGTGTCGTCACCGAATTTATGTACTATCTTTCGCGCCGTGGCGGGGCCAATGCCCTTAATGGCCCCCGAGGATAAATACCGCAAAATGGCCCCTGCGCCGCTGGGTAGAGTGCGCACGTAGGCGGTGGCCTTAAATTGGCGACCGTAGGTGGGGTGGGTGTCAAAGCTGCCGGTACATTCCACCGTTTCGCCGGGGGCTACGTCGGGTAAAACGCCCACAACGGTCAAAGGCTCACCGTCAAACTCTGTTTCTAAGACGGTAAACCCATTCATCGCGTTGCGAAAGGTAATCTCTTCTACGCAACAGCTAATCAGTTCCTGGGGGGCATTCATCGGCATACGGTTCTCCTATCGCGTTGAGCCAGGTCAACAGTTCTTGGGGTGTGCAAAGTAAAATTTCGGGGCATTGGTTGGCGGCATAAACCAGCAAAGGCTTTTTGTGGGGCAATATCCCGCAGTCCACCGCAAAAATGCGATGCTCGCCGGGGTAGCAGCACCAGCGCAGGCGCTCAGCCTCGGCCAAAAGGTCGGCTTCTTCGGCATCGGCATCTAAGCAAATCACCCGCACCGACTTGTGCTTTGGCACCGGCGCAAAAATATGTAGCATTATAATGCGCAAAAGCTCTGCCAAGCCAAAAATGGCCAAAACCACCGTTAAAATTTGCAAAAAGAGTTTTATCATACCGTTTCACCTCATTTCATTGTATGAAACGGCATTGCAAAATGGCAATACTTTTTAAAAAGGCTGCCTCTACCTTAGCGAGACAGCCCTTTTGGCTATTGAATGGTTACCACAGCGTCGTAGGTGCCAACCTGCCATACGTTGTTGCGGTCTTTTACGGTAATTTTAGCCTCTACGGTGTATTCGCCGGGGGCCTTACCGCTTAGGTCTACGTTGGCATAAATGCTGTCGGCCGTCAGGTTGCGCATAGCGTCTGCGGTTCCGCAAATGCGTACCCGTTTGAGCGCACCGCCCGATACCGTCATATTCCGCCCCGCCTCTAAATTAGTGGCGGTAAAGTTGGTTACGGTAAAGGTCTTTTCGGTCAGCGTGTCGGCGGTAATTTTTACAACCACCGTTTCCATCGTTTCCATCGTCTTTACAGCGGTGGGTAGGTTCAGCGCCACTTCAAAGCTGGTGGTTTCTTTGTCGATTTTAGTAAAATCAATGGGCGCCAGCTTAATGTTCAATATGGTGTCTATGGTTTCGGGCGGGCCGATTAAGGTAACGGTCTGCTCGCTTAAGGTGTGGGGAATGGCCACCAGGGCGTATCCGTCGGGCGCGTTGGTAAAGGTGGCCAACAGCGGCACCTCTTTGGTTTTGGAGATTGGTATCGAGATTTTAATATTCTCGGTGGGTAGGGTAAAGGGGGTTAAATCCAGCTCTTTCCCCGCAGCGTCTAACAGCTGCAGCTTTGCGTCAAAGCTCTTTGTGGCCTCTAAGGTTTGGTTTACGTCGGCTACCGCGGTTACCGTGGCGATTTTCTCCATCTCGGTACGGGGACCCTTAATAGAAATACTGGTAAATTCACTGTCGGTCACAATGGCTTTTTCGGCCACCAGACCTTGGGTGGCCGATGCCCCGTTGGCTACCGCCGTTACAGGGAAGGTCACCGTGTCGATATTGTCAAAGGTCAAGGTCAGCTGTGCCGGCTCTACCCCCACAACCGTGTACCCCAATTTAGAGCTGTTGCGAGAGGCGTATAAATCTATGGTGTAGGTGCCGGCGGCATTTACCCCCGACAGCGACGCCGAAACGTTCAGGTCCTTAGCGCTAAGTGAGCTGATAATGTAGTTAGGCCCGCTAACCCGCACGTCTACCTTGCTCGTATATTCGCCAATAATATCTAACCCCAGCTCGCTGACCATAGTGTCCTCAGTAATAATGTTTACCGAAACACCGCTTACGGTGGATTCGCGCACAGGGTTCTCGTTAATGGTAATGGCTAACCAAAAAACAACGGCAATGAGAATCGAAAAGGGGATAGCAAACCGCTTTTCGTATAACAAACGGCTGAAAAAGCCGGATATAGATTTCCGAAAGGAACGTTCGGCCACGTTAGCGCCCTCCTTTATGTATACGAATTACTTAGATTTAAACCGAAAGATTTTTTGCAGCAGGGGCGTGGTATCCTCCTGCACCTCAATCAACGAGGCGTTCAACCGCTCCCGCAGAGTGGCGGGGGTGTAGTTGCGCTTTAAAACACCGCCGGCGGCTACCGAGATGTTGCCCGTTTCCTCCGACACTACAACCACCAACGCATCTGAGTTCTCGCTCATGCCAATGGCGGCGCGGTGGCGGGTGCCCAGCTCGCGGTTAATTTCGTTATTGTGCGAGGCTAAGGGTAAAATACAGCCTGCGGCGTGCACCTTGCCCTCACGCAAAATCATTGCGCCGTCGTGCAGGGGAGATTTGGGGAAGAACACGTTGCAAATCAGCGGCTCCGACGCGTCGGCGTCAATCACCGTGCCGGTATGAATAATATCCCCCAAGCGGGTGGCCCGTTCAAATACAATTAAAGCGCCAACGCGATTTTCTTGCAAAGACTGTACCGATTTGCATACCGCGTCAATGGATTGTAAAATGGTGTCGCGGTCGCCAATGTTGTTGTTTTGCCGCATACCCAAAAACCCGAATTTGCTGCGGCCCACGTGCTCTAAAGCGTGGCGTAGCTCAGGCTGGAAGATAATGGCCACGGCAATAATGGCGTAATCCATCAAT
>CAZUJI010000064.1:0-7153 GCA_964620235.1 uncultured Eubacteriales bacterium | reverse complement strand
AAAGGTCTTTTTTTGGTAGTCGGCCACGTCAAAACAGTCGGTATACTCGCACACCTGGGTAAAGGGGCGAACGGCCTCGTCTAAAATGGTTACGGTTTTCATACGGTCTAACCGCAGGTGCATTAAATTATCGTACTTTTCGTTGTTGCCCACCAAATAGTAATGGTCGTTCTCCCACAACAGGGCATAGGGGCTGACGGTGTGGGTTTTGGCGGTATACTTAATTTTGCCCTCGCTTAAATGCTTGGTGCGGTAGCAAAGCGACACCTTTTTGCGGGCGTCTATGGCGCGGGTCAAAATGTCAATATTATAATAAATCTCTTCGTTGTCGCACTTGGCGCGGGTGTCAATAAATACCCGTTTTTTTAGCTCCTTTGCCTGGTGGCAGCTGAGCATAGTGCCTAATTTTTCAATTAACTCGCGGGTTTTAGAGTGGGTAATAAAGCCCGCCGACTGCACCGCGTCGCACAGCAGGTAAATTTCGGGCACCTCAAACCGGCGGCCGGCCACGAAAAAGCCGGCGGTAGGCACCTTGGTTTTAATAATATCCATACCGTACTCTTCTAAGGTACGAATATCGGCATACACCGATTTGCGCTCGGCCGAAATGCCGTAGGTTTGCAAATGGGCGCACAGCGCGGCGGCGGTTAAGGGATGCTGCTCGTCGGAGTATCGGCGCAGAATATCTGCCAAATACAGCAATTTGATTTTTTGGTTTGCGTTACCGGCCATAGCCTTGGCCCCCTTACGTTAATTTTAAAAACTCCTCGTAATCCAACAGCGCGTTCAGCGCGGTTAACATTTGATTTTTAGACATACCCCCGGGCAGGTCTAATTTTTGCAGCAACGCCCTGCGCTTGGCGGCGCTGTCAGCCCCGCCCGAAAGCCCTGCGGCGTATAAATCGGTATGGGTGATTTTGCGGCGGGGTGCGGCGGTGGTGCTGCAGGCTACCCCTGCGGCGGCAAAAGCCTTAAGCAAAACCTGGGTGCTTACCCCCTCTACCCCCAAAAGGCCTGCGGCCGAGTCGGCTTTTTTGCGCTTTTCGCGCCCCGAAAACTCGGGGATATACACGTGGGTTACCTGCTCTTGCGGAAACGCCCCTGCAATATGGGAGCGAATCATAAAGCCGGCAGGGTCACTGTCGGTTAACACGATAATACCGCTTTTACCCGCCATTTTGCGCAGCAGCTTTAGTTTTTCTTTATCTTTAAAAATGCCAAAGCCGTTGGTGTACACAATGGGGGCGTCGATAACGCTCTCTAACTTGATTTTATCGTACTTGCCCTCTACAACGATAACCTGGTCGGTGTGTAACAAAAAATCACCCGTTTTTTGAAAGTAATTCGGCAAACAGCCGCTCTAAAACCACCTTGGGCTGCAAGCGGGAGCCTTTAAGCGCCGCATCGGCCCGACAAATGGCCTGCAGGCAGGCGCGGATTTTTTGCGGCGACATACGGTTGGCATAACGCATAGCATTTTCTAACCGAAAGGCGGTGTTATAATACCCTAAGGCCTTGGCGGCGGCACCTACCGTTTCGCCCGCCTTAGAAATGGCCATACAGCGGTAAATATCTACATAAGCGCCGGCCAAAATGCCCACAATGGCCACCGGCTCTACCCGCATAAATAATAAATCGGACAATATATACTCGCTCTTTTTTAAATCCCCCGCCAGTAAAGCGTTAGACAGCGAGAACACCGAGCTTTCCACCGTGGGGGAAAGCAGCGCGTCGGCCACCTCGCGGGTGATGGTGCCCCCGGGCACGTAGGCGCATAATTTTTCCAGCTCCTGCACCAGGGTGGTCATATCGCTGCCCGCCGTTTCTACAATATAGCGGGCGGTGGTGGGGTCAAGGCGCACCTGACGTCGCGCGGCGCCGTCGCACAGGGTTTTAACCAGCTGCCCCGTGGTACGGTGGGCAAACTGCACCACAACGCCGCCGGCCTGCTCTACCTGCTTAAACAGCTTTTTGGCGCGGTCAGAGGGCTTTTTAGGATCAATCTCCACCGTTTCAAACCACAGCACCAGCAAGGTGGTGGGGTTGGGGTCCTGCAGCACCGAGAGGAGCTTATTAAACTCGGCAAGGGGGGCCTTGTCTATCGGAAAATCGCACACCTGCACGCACTTGCGGTCACTCATTAAAGGAAAAGCGTCGGCGGCGTCATAAATATCTTGGGCAGAGGTGGCGCTGTCGAACGAGTGCAGATTAAAATCGGGGTTTTGAATCCCCGCTTTTTTGACCGTTTGCGACACGTAATGCCGCACCAGATACTGCTCTTGACCGTAAAACAAATACACCGGCGCGGGGGCGCCCTTTTGCAGGTGCTGCTTTAGCTCTTGCTCGGTTACGGGCGGCATACCACCCCTCCTTTCTTATTTTTCATAGCTATAATAACTATAGCCGTTTTTTTGGAATTTTGCAACTGTTTTTGCACCTTGGGGCGAAATATAGCAGCGTATCCCCTGCTCGGACAACTCCCCTGCGGCCAAATAGGCCGACGGCCGGTTGCTTGCCAGCAGACAAACGGTGTTAGGTTTGGTAATCAGCCCCGTGGGCAAAGCGGCGTCACACACCAGCAAATCCAGCGGCCCGATTTGCAAAGCGTTAGGCGAGAAATCTACCCCCGCCAAGGTTACAAAGCACACCCTTTGCCCCAACCGAATGCAGCAGGCGGTGCCGTAGCTATGGTGGTAAAGCTCTATATCGGCCCCCGACCAAAGCCGTAGCTGCTGTACCCTTAGCAATTGGCTTTGCGGTAGGGTGCAAGCGGGCATCCACTCGCCCAACCGTTGGGCTTGCTCGGCCTGCACAGGGTCGTCCTGGGGCAAAAGCACCGCCCCTACTTTTTGAATACCTCGGTTGCGCAAATGGGCGTACACCGCGCCGCAGGTACCCACGGGCAGCCCGATCACCACTGCAAAGCGGTTGTGGGTAAGCACCACGCTGCTCCCCCACTCCCCGGGAAAGACGGCAATATGGGTGGTATCGCGATTGCGCACCATATAAGTAAAGCAGCTGCAGCACAGCATAACCGTACACATAGCGGCGCAAAAGAGTCCCCGCACCCCTGCGGGCCGCGTTAGCAGCCCTGTGGCGGCAATGAGGATTCCAACGCCCACGCAAAGGGCAACGTGCCCGCTTTGCAGATAAATATCGGTAAAGGGGGCGCGGCTGAGCCACAAGGGCAAGGCGGTACAATAGTCGGCCAGTTGGGTTATGCACCAAAACAGGGGAATCAGTAAAATTTTTATGGGCAGCAATGCCGCCAACAGCAGACCCACCACCGAGGCAATCAGCAAAAGGCCGCTAACGCCCGACACCAACAGATTAGAGAGTACCGAAAGCAGCGAAACCTCACCAAAAGTCAAAATTTGCGTCGGTAAAGAAACCGTTATGGCCGACAGCGTAACGGCCAACGTCTGGGCTATGCCGCGCAGCGCCTTGCCCACTCTGCCGTACCATTTAATGGGGCGGTACAGGGCGGCTTGCAGGTAGGGGCCCAGCAATAAAATACCCGCCACCGACCCTGCCGAAAGCAAAAGCGACAGACTCCCCGCCGCAAAGGGCTGTGCCAGCAGCATAATCAGCAGCGCAGCACCCAAAAAGTTCAGCGCTTCGCCCCTGCGGAACACCAGCCGCCCCGCCAGCATAATCAAATACATACACCCCGCCCGCACCACCGAGGGTGAGAATCCGGTAACGGCCATAACCGCCGCCACCAAAAGCATCATCAGCACTGCCGAAAGCCGTTTTCGGCAACGGCAGGCGGTGAGCACCCTTTGCAGAGTGGCACAAATCAGGCTTAAATGCAGCCCCGATACCGCCAGCAGATGCGAAAGACCGCACACCCTATAAGCGCTCTCTATGCGGGCAGACAGTCGGCTTTTGTCGCCCAATAGCAGGGCCTGCACGTAGCCTGCCAATTCACCGGGTAGGTTGCGGTTAAGGGTGGAGCGAATTTGCCTGCGAAAGCCCTCTATCCACACCAAAATGGAGGGGCCTTTGGGTGGAGCAAGCTGCTCTAACCCCGAGGTCTGCCCTGCAATATATATGCCGTCGGCATAAAAGCTACGGTCAATCTCAGCAAAACGAACGGTGGCCTGCAGGGTATCTCCCACCGCCACGTCCTCCAATTCAAACACCCGCAGCAACAGCTTAACGTTTTGGGGCGCACCCTGCAGCGCAATGCTTTGGGTCTGCAGGCGGCATACAAAGCCGTTGACCTCCCACTCGGGGGCCGAAATGACCCGCGCCACCACCTGCGCCTCGTGCCCCTGCAACGCCGTTACCGGCAGCACAAGGCTGTGCAAGCAATAAAAATAAAGGGCCGAAAATAAAAACAGCGGCACCGTAACCGCCACCCACAGCTTTGACACCTTGCCCAAAATATACAAAAAGGTAGCCACCAACGCCAAAACGCCGGTAGCTACCAAAATAAAAGCTCCTTGTTGCAAATTTAAGTAGTAAAAACAACCCAAAGCGGTAAAAGCAACCACCCCTGCCACAAACAGCGTGCGCTTCACGTCAACCCCGCCCCTTTTTTTGCAATTTTCGACCCCTACGGTCAAGCATCGCCCATTATACCACACAAGAACCAACCACGCAACATTTAAATTTTAAAAAAACGGTCTGTTTTAGCATTAAATTATGCAAAAACAATCAAATTATCCTTTGCCATTCCTTTTTGCATATGTTAAAGTAAAAATGTATATTTATTCGGCAGTTCAATTTTAAAGGAGGAATTTTTATGCAAAACCTCAAGCGCGTTTTGGCGGTTGTGCTTTGCTTGTGCCTACTGGCAGTGTATATGCCCGCCCGCAGTTGCCTCTTACTTTAGCGCAGACGACGGATTTGTTGCGGGTGCCGACGACGGTACCCCCGGTTCTACCGTAACCGTTTCTGTTTACGCTACCACCGTGGGCACCACCACCCATTTGCTGTGCACGGCCACCTTTGGCGGTGTAACCAAAACCATTTTCGACATAGACGACGCCGAAAATAATACCACCGCCGGCGCCCCCGGACTGATTACCAATACCGGCGGCGTAGGTGGCAAGTTTGCCGGTTATTTCTACGGTGTTCGCGTAACGGCCGACAAGGTCGACGACGGTCTGCTGTACTCTTTAAACGGCACCAAAAAGACGTTGTTGTACTCGGATACTTTTGAAGATTCCGCCGTATATGCCCAAGCCGTGGGTAGCGGCCGGACCCTGACCTTCGGCAACGGCCGTTTGACCTATGATGACGCTTCTGACTACTCCTACACCCAATTTAAAGGTTTAGGCGGCGATACCATGCAAAACTACACCGTTTCGGCCGAGGCGGTGTCTAAATTAGACGGAGGCGCCTATACCGACACGGTTGTAGGCGTTGTGGCCTACGGTAAGTACGAGCTTTCTATGCTCGGCTCCAAAATTCGTTTGTACCGTCGGTCTACCACCGCAAACGAGTTGATGTTCGGCAACATTTACGGTAAAGCGTTTACCAGTTATTTCCCAAACTATGTACCCGGCGATAAATTCACTTTATCGCTGAGCGCCACCACCGTGGGCACCACCGTTTACTTAAAGTGCTACGCCACTCATAACGGCACCACTAAACTTCTGAAAAGCATTGAGGATACCTCCGGTGAGGTGCTTTCCGGCGCCCCCGGCTTGTTGATCAACAAAAAGGATACCGCCGCGTATATCGACTCGGTGCAGGTGTATACCGACTCTGCCGAGGCCGAGGCGGGCGTGCTGTACGCCGACAGCTACACCAACGCTGACGGTTTTGGCGCTGCCATGGGTACCACCACCAGCAGCATCAAACACCAAAACGGCAGTTTGCTGATGGACAAAAACGACGGCCAACAAACCGCCACCTTTAACGGTATTACCGACGCTGCTACCTTGACCAACTATACCATTTCGGCCGATTTCAGCTTTATTGAAGGAACCAAAAGCTTAGGCGGTGTTTCGGCCTACTGTGCCTCTAACGGCGGCAAGGGCTTTGAATTTGCGGTATATCAAAACAAAATCCGTTTGTACTGCCGTGCCACCAACACCCACCTGTTTACGGCCACCGCCATTACCTATTGGTTCCCCGAGTATACCGTGGGGGACGTAATTCGGCTGTCTTTGACTGCGGTCACCAACGAGGACGGCTCGGTTACCATGCTTTGTACCGCCACCTATGACGGCGAGACCAAATTCATTTGCACCTATACCGACAATACCGCGGGCATCTCCACCTGCGGCGCCCCCGGCATTCGCGGCGGCTCAAACACCGAGGGTCTG
Source organism: uncultured Eubacteriales bacterium (assembly GCA_964620235.1). GTDB lineage: Bacteria > Bacillota > Clostridia > Oscillospirales > Acutalibacteraceae > CAZUJI01. The sequence goes on along the minus strand of CAZUJI010000064.1, from coordinate 872 downwards.
GTTGACGTAGACTGTTTGGTGGACAATATTAAGGTACAAACCTACTCCGGCAATATTGAGGACGAAGTGTACAGCATTGTAGGCTTTGTTATTGACCCCATTTTAAACGTGGGTAGCGACCACACCTCCAGAAACATCAACTGGCAGACCGCCTTTGATTTGGATTGTGTTTTAGAATACACCGAAAAAGCCAATTTAGCAGACGGTGAATTCCCCACCGCCGCAGGTAGTTTTGTATCGGTAGCGGCAACAAAAAATACCGAAGCTACCAGCGGCGGCATCGCCCATAAGGCCACAATGGCCGATTTGGCAGCCGACACCGAGTATGTCTACCGCATCCGCAGCGGCGAGCGAACCAGTGATTTGTACAGTTTTTACAACGACGGCTTAGACGACGGCTACAGTTTCTCCTTTGTGGGCGACCCGCAGGTTGGCCGAATTGACGGCGACGTGGAGCAATGGGAACAAACCGTAGACGCTCTGACCGATAATTTTGACGTGGACTTTATGCTCTCTTTGGGCGATGAGGCACACGTTCCCTCAGCCAAATGGTACGGTGGCTTTATTGCCGACGACCTGACCGGCCTGACCACTGCCACCGTTATTGGTAACCACGACTCTGCCGCAATGTACAGCGACTTCTTTAACTTACCCAACGTAAGCGACCAATACGGTATTACCACCCCCGGCAGCAACTACTGGTTTGTATACGGCAATACCCTGTTTATGGTGTTGAACTCCAACAACCTTTCCACCGCCGAGCACATCGCCTTTATGGAAGAGGCCATTGCCGCCAACCCCGACGTGGTGTGGAAGACGGTTTCGATGCACCACTGTATCTACTCGGTATCGGTACACGCTGAGGACGAAGC
>CAZUJI010000063.1:0-7253 GCA_964620235.1 uncultured Eubacteriales bacterium | reverse complement strand
CTCGGGTATGCGTCCCATTAACAATATCGTTGACATTACCAACTTTGTAATGTTAGAAACCGGCTTCCCCATGCACGCCTACGACCGTAGAGATATTCGCGGCGGCAAGCTGATTGCCCGCACCGCCCGCCAAGGGGAGCAAATTACCACCTTAGACGGCAAAGACCACGACCTAACCGAGGAAATGCTGGTCATTGCCGATGCCGAGGGTCCCTCGGGCTTGGCCGGTATTATGGGTGGCCTGAACAGCGAGATTAAAGCCGACACCACCGAGCTGTTTTTAGAGGTGGCCAAGTTCCGCCGCGACTGTATTCGCCGCACCGCCCGCAAGCTGGGTATGCGTACCGAGGCCAGTGCCCGCTACGAAAAAGGCGTAGACACCGTCGGCACTGAGTATGCCCTAAAGCGCGCTTTGCAGCTGATTGACGAGCTGGGTGCCGGTGAGGTTTGCAGCAGCATTATTGACTGCAACAACGGCCTGCCCGAACAGCGGCAGGTGGTGGTTACCGGCGAGAGCATTAACGCTTTGCTGGGCCTGCAAATTCCCGTAGCCACCATGAGTGAGATTTTAAACAGCCTGTGCATTGAAAACACCGTAGCGGGGGATACTTTAACCTGTAAAATTCCCTCCTTCCGTGAGGATATTGAGGGTCGCGCCGATTTGGCCGAAGAGGTTATGCGTATTTACGGCTACGACCATATCGTAGGCACCACTATGATGGGTGCCGTTGTGCGTGGCCAAAAGCTGCCCGCCCGCATCAAAGACGACCGCGTGAAGGCTGCTCTGGTGGCCAACGGCTGCTCTGAAATTGCCACCTACTCCTTTATTTCGGGCAAGGCCATTGACACGCTGCAGCTGCCCGCCGACGACAGCCGCCGCCAATGTGTAACGCTACTGAATCCCTTGGGCGAAGAGTATTCTACTATGCGCAGCCAGCTGGTTACCAGTATGCTAAGCGTGCTTTCTACCAACTACAACCGCAAGGCCGCCGCCGTGCGTATGTTCGAGCTCTCGAAGGTATTTTTACCCAAAGCCTTGCCGATAACCGAGCAACCGGAAGAACGCCCCGCCCTTTGCATTGGCTTGTACGGTCAGGAGGAAGATTTCTTTACCTTAAAGGGCATTGTAGAGGATGTTTTGCGTCTGTTCGGCGTTAACGCCCCCTGCAAGGCCTCTTGTGAGCCCTATTATCACCCCGGTCGTCAGGCCGAGTATTTGTCAGAGGGTGCCCGCGTGGCCGTATTGGGCGAGGTTCACCCCGAAACTGCCGAGAAGTATAATATCGACACCCGCGTTTACGTGGCCGAGATAGATTTGGCCCTGCTTTACGCGGTAGAAAAGCCGGTTGTGCTGTTTAAGCCCCTGCCCAAGTTCCCCGCTGTTACCCGCGACTTTGCCTTGCTGGCCGACATCGACCTGCCCATTGGCGATATGATGTCCACCATTCGCACCGCCGCAGGCGCGCTGTGTGAGGATATTCAGCTGTTTGACGTATACACCGGCGCGCAGATTCCCGCAGGCAAAAAGAGCGTGGCCTTCAGCGTGGTTTTACGCTCGCACGAGGCCACCCTAACCGAAGAAGAGGTTACCCGTGTAAGCAATAAAATCATTAAAAAATTGGCCGAGCAGGGTGCTGCTTTAAGAAGTTAAATTTCTACTTGAAAAAACAAAGGCTTTAGTGTAGAATAAAATATACAGCAAAAGTAGGAGGCGATGTGCTATGAGTACTTCTAAAACAATGACCTTTTCGTTAGGCGATGAGCGCGAGCGCGAGATTCGTATGATTTTAACCGAGGTATACAATGCGCTTAAAGAGAAGGGGTATAATCCCATTAACCAGATCGTTGGTTATATTTTGTCGGAGGATCCCACGTACATCACCACACACAACAACGCCCGCAGTCTGATCCGCAAGATCGACCGGGACACGTTGTTGCAAACGCTGGTTAAGTTTTATTTAACAGCATAATGCTTTTGGGGGCAGTCCGGCCCCGCATCTCTTTGGAATGGAGGACCGACAATGGCCGAAAATCAATTTTTAACCTACAAGGGCAAGCCCCTGGTGCGCAACGGCAACGAGCTGTACTACGGCGATATGGCCGACCCCTTTGTGGTGTATTTTAAAATTGAGTCCACCAAAAAAGTGGGCGACTTAGACGTAGCCGAAAAGGTACTGGTACAACTGATGAACACCGACCCGGAGATCCGCTTAAAAGACCGCATCGTCAAAAAGAGCGAGAAGATGGGTCTGTACAACGCTATGGATATTGGTGCTATCTGGTTGGAACGTGCCCTGCGCGACGCCGCAAAATAAAAAATCTGCCCCGGAATTTTCCGGGGCATTTTTTATTGTCGATTTCTGAATATACTCTTGTGAAAAACGGCGGTGTGTGTTATAATATACGCACACAAAAATTTGATAAAAAAGAGGGGTTTAGAAAATGGAACAACCGAAATTTTTTAAATTAAAATACTTGGTTTACCCAGCATATAAGGCGTGTACAGTTCGTATCGAGCCTATTTTTCCGGTCAAGGTAGACCCGTGTGACAAATACGAGGTGCGGATCTATGCTATGTCGGGTATCCGAATGTATGGTTTGCGCAATACGCCTAACCCGCCCACAGAGGAGGATGCCCTCTTTTTTGCCCACCAAACGGTGCACCCGTTGACGGTAAATAACGGCGCTTTAGAATTAGAACTGGCCTTTCCTCAGGAGGATTGCTACCGTTTTCGGTTGTATATCAACGACGAATTGACCGAGGTTTTGGAGGTTTACGCATTAGAGGAAGACTTGTTTGGTTTGACCCCCTTTAAGGGTGACTGCCACATACATACCCATATGTCCGACGGGCGGGAGTCTCCGCAGTATATGGCGGCGGCCGCCTGCAAACACGGTCTGGATTTTTGCGCCATTACCGACCATATGGCGTACGAGCCCTCTATAATTGCCGGCAAATTCTGGCAAGAGGTAGGCGTGGATTTTTTGGTTCTGCCCGGGGAAGAAATCCATTCTCCCAAAAACAACGTGCATATTATTAACCTGGGCGGCTCTGCCGGCGTAAACGCGTGGTGGCAAAACCAAGAGGATGAATATTATGTCGCCGTGGAGCAAGAAATGGCCCAAATGCCCGAGCCTATGGTGCCCCGGCAAAAATTTATGGCGGCGGCCAGTCAGGTGATATTTGACCGCATCCATAGCGTGGGCGGTTTGGCGGTAATGTGCCACCCCCATTGGGCGCCCAATGTTAGTATGAATCAGCCGGAGGACATTACCCAGTATTTGTGTGAACACCGCCGTTTTGACGTTTTGGAACTGGTGGCCGGCGGCGCAACCGACGGTCAGCAACAACAGTATAATTATTTTAGCGGGTGGGATGCCCCGGTGATGGGCAACTCCGACGTGCACGGTTGCTTTTTAAGCCCCTTAGAACCGCAAAATTACAGTTTGGTGTTTGCTAAAAACTTAGATTGGGCATCTTTAAAAGAGGCTCTTTTGCAGGGCTATTCTTTAGGCGGAGATGGAAACCGTCAATTACACGGCAATTACCGCCTAGCCAAATACGGTGAATTTTTGGAGCGAAGTTTTTATCCGTTGCACGATACGCAACGGGCGGGCTTAGGCACTTGGATGCTCCGTTGGGCCAGCGGTCAGCCTGTAGAAGATAAAGAGGGCGTGCTGCAACGGCCCACCACCGCAGAACTGTTTGACGAATTGCGGTACAAAGCCTAAAATATTAAAAATAGGACTGTTTTCTATTGAAAACGGTTCTTTTTTTAGGCTTTTTTTAGAAATAGAGGGGGATTTTTAAGGTCTTGGCCCTTTTGGGTTGCACAGTATAATTAAAATTGCTATATTTAACACAAAGGAGGCAGATTTATGTTTGAGAACGCCAAGTGGATTCAATCCGAGAGAGAATTTTATAAAGACACAAAGTGCGGTGTTACCTTTTTTAAGGATTTTTCCGCTAAAGCACCAGTAAAAAACGCGGTTCTGAGCATTACCGGCCTGGGTGTATATACCGCCGAACTTAACGGCCGCCCGGTAACCGATTCCGTACTTAACCCCGGCTGTACCGAATATCCCAAACGCCACCAATACCAGCAGTTTAACGTTACCCACTTGTTGGAGCAAAATAACCAATTCCAGGTGGATTTAGGCGCCGGTTGGGTGCTGGGCTGGGAGAGTGCCACCGGCTTTAAATACCGCATTGGCGGCCGCACGCCGAGACCTGCTATTTTGGTGCAGTTGGATATAGAATACGGGGACGGCACCGCAGAACAGGTGGTCAGTGATTTGAACTGGACCTGCAGCGAGAGCAAACTCCGTTTCAACAGTATTTACGACGGCCAGACCTACGACGCCACCTGGGAACACAAGCCCGAGCCGGTGGCGCTGTACGCCCACGGCAAAAAGATGCTCATTCCCCAAGAGGGGGAGTGGATCCGAGAGCAGGAAACGTTTGCTCCCATAGAGGTCATTACCACTTCCAAGGGGGAAACGGTGCTGGATTTTGGCCAGGAGATCACCGGCTACGTGGAATTTACCGTTGACGGTAAAGTAGGGGATAAAGTAGAACTCTCCTGCGCCGAAGTGTTGGACAAAGCGGGCAATTTTTACACCGAGAACTACCGTGGCGCCAAGTCCAAAACGGTGTATATCTGCCGCGACGGTCTGCAGACCCACAAGCCACAGCACACCTTCTATGGTTTTCGGTATATCCGGGTAGACGCCTACCCGGGGAAGGTAGACCCCAAAAATTTTAAAGCCATTGTGGTGCACAGCGATATACAACGCACCGGATATTTCGAGTGTTCCGACCCGCTGCTCAATCGCTGGTATCAGAACAGCGTTTGGTCTAATAAAGATAATTTTTTGGATATTCCCACCGATTGTCCCCAACGGGACGAGCGCCTGGGTTGGACGGGGGATATCCAGGCCTTTATTAAAGCCGCATCTTACCATTTTGACGTGGAGAAATTTATGCGCAAATGGTTGCGGGACGTTTTGGCCGCCCAAATGCCCGACGGCGGCGTACCCCAAATGGTGCCCGACGTATTTAAGGACAAGGGCAACTACAAAGCCGCCTGGGCCGACGCCATTACCGTTTGCCCCTGGCAGTTGTACCAGGCCTACGGCAATCTGGACGTTCTGGCCGAAATGTACGAGGGTATGAAGAAGTGGGTGGACTGTATCACCGATATGACCCCCGTGCCCTACGTTTGGGCCGGCCAATACCAGTTGGGGGACTGGCTGGCGTTAGACGTTTACGAGGGCAGTTATAAAGGCGCCAGCAACGAAACGATGATGGGTACTGCTTATTACGCCAAATCCACCCAAATCGTGGTTGAGTCGGCAAAATTACTGGGGTACACCGCCGATGCCGAGACCTACGGCGAGCTGTACCAAAACATTGTAAAGATCTACCACGCCACCTATAACGATACCTTTAAAACCCAAACCGAGCACGCCCTTTCTATAGAGTTTGGCCTGTGCAAAGACCCGCAAAAGGTAGCCGACAGTCTGGCCGACCTGGTGCGCCGCGACGGCTGTATGAAAACCGGCTTTATGGGTACGCCCGTGCTGTTGCACGCCTTAAGCAACTACGGCTACGGCGATTTGGCTTGGGATTTAATGCTCCGCCGAGAGTATCCCTCTTGGCTGTACGCCGTAACCAAGGGCGCCACCACCATTTGGGAGCATTTAGACGGTATTAAGCCTGACGGCAGCTTTTGGAGCAAGGATATGAACTCCTTTAACCATTATGCCTACGGCGCCGCCGCCGACTGGCTCTACGGCGTGGCCGCAGGCATTACACCCGCCGAGCCGGGGTATAAAAGAGTGCGGGTAGTGCCCCTGCCTACCGAGAAATTAGGCCACCTAAGGGTGGAGTTAGACACCCGCGAAGGCAAGGTAATTTCGGCTTGGAAAAAGACGGAGAATGGCTTTGCCTACCAAATTACCGTACCGGTAGAGGCCGAAATTGTGATAGCCGGCCAAACCCGTACCGTCAAAGCCGGCAGCTACGAATTTACCGCATAATTTAATAAAAATGAAGAAATCCGACCCGTGTACACCGCACCGGTCGGATTTTTTTGGAATAAAGGTATAAAAAAGGCTCTCCCTTTGGGAGAACTCCCGCGATAGCGGGTGATAGGGCGTTTAAACCCTCTCCGTCAGCCTAACGGCTGCCACCTCTCCCGAGGGGAGAGGCTTTGTTGCACCTAAAATTCCCCTGTTCTTCAAGGGGGAGCGTTGCCAACAGATATTTACTCCTCTTTGCTCAAAACCTTTTTCTGCCAGGACCATTTTTGGCATTGGGGGCAGCGCATATAGCGGGTGCGCCCCATATGGGTTGCCATAAATACGCTTTTGTAGGTGGGCACGTGGTGGTGGCCGCATTTGGCGCATTTGTAATATCCGGCGGTTTGCTCAATGCGAAGCATAAAGGGTGTGGCTATTAAAAGGGGTAAAACGCAGGCAAGGGTTAAAACGGTGGCTACCGACTCTGCCAAGGGCACCACGTTGATAACAACCAGCGCCGCCAGCAGGGGCAGCAGGCAGATAACACCCGTAACAATTTCCATCGTCAGCAACCGTTTGTCGGCCTGCTGCTTTTGCTTTACCATCTCGAAAAGGTTATTTTCCAATTCTTTATTATAATTTTCCATATTTACTTTCTCCCCACTTAATAAATCGTTTACACTAACGCCCAAAAGCGAGCACAGCTCTAACATAATGGCCCAGTCGGGCATAGCCTTGCCGTTCTCCCATTTCGATACGGCGCGGTCGGTGATGTTCAGCTTTTCGGCCAGCTGCATTTGGGTTAAATTTGCAGCCTTGCGCTGCGCGGCAATAAATTTGCCGATTTTCATTTGGTCCATAATTCTTTCTCCTTTCGCTTTTAGTATAAACGCAGACGTGTAGAAGGTCTACAAACCGCCGGTTGAGTGGGGCGTATTCTACTGGTGGTAGAGTGGTAAATCGCGATTTTTTATTTTAACTGTAGTACATAATCTTAAAAAATCCCCCTTTGGGATACCCTCCGTAGAGCAGTGTCGCTTAAAAAAGCGAAATTTTTACGGTTTTCTGCGTCAAAAAGCCACGGTACGCGTCAACGTTACCGTGGTTTTTTCTTGAATACCATTAAAAATTTTCTTTTTTAAGTGTAAAACAGTTTTGTGACAAGCAAATTTCAGTTTACGGCGTAGCCGAAAAATGCAGGAATACTGCCGTATTTCAAGGCTTTTCGG
>CAZUJI010000062.1:0-7262 GCA_964620235.1 uncultured Eubacteriales bacterium | reverse complement strand
TTGGCTCTTGTATCATTTCAAGCTGTTTGTTGCGATAAACCATAGATTTTTAGTGAGTGCTTTATAAATAGTCTATATGATTTGGCATAATTACATATTGGTCGACCTTTATATCCTCATAAAAATCGTTTAATTGGCGTATATATTTTTCCGCAATTGTTCCGTATGGCAATAATTGTACGCATTGCGGGGCGTCGTGGACGTCGCCCCCTACAACGGACAATATTTTGCGCCGATTCTCGGTGCATATTGTTATAAAGTACGCACCCGAAGTGCTGTAATCGTAATTTTTTAATCGCGTCGGCTTCCGCTTTGGAAATTTCATTGTCATTGTTATCACCTAAGTTCACGTGATGCAAAACCAACAATATAACAAAGGCACACGTCCTTACGGAGTGTGCCGGGGTATTTTTATTTACCAAATTATTCCTCTAAAACCGAGGTGCAGTGGGGGCAGCGGGTGGCCTCAATGGCAATTTCGCTTTTGCAGAAGGGGCAAACCTTGGTGGTGGGGGCGGCAGGTGGCGCTTCCTCCACCTTTTTCTTAAATGCCTGCAGGCTTAACTTCTCAACGGCGGCAACGCCTTTACCAGCATAAAGATGATAAACGCCATAATCAAAAAGTTGATAATCGCTGTGATAAACGCGCCGTAGTTCAGGGTGTTTTCAACCAGTGTGGTGGCGCCTGTGGTGGCATCCACCACCTCTTTGGTGCCTATAACGAGCTTAAGGTCGCTGAAATCAACGCCGCCGAAAATACCGAGTATGGGCGAAATCAGGTCGTTGGTAAGGCTGGTAACAATATCCTTAAAAGCGGCACCGATAATAACACCGACGGCCATATCCAGCACGTTGCCCTTGGTTATAAACTCCTTGAATTCGTTAAAAAACTTTTTCATAATAACCCTCCTAAATCAGATGTTAATTTTACTATAACACAAGATTTTACAGATTTCCACATTTTTTTGCAAAAGGCAGGAACTACCGCTCGGTATAGGGCAACGTAAACCAAAAGCATACCCCGCTTGAGGTGTTGTATACCCCGCAGGGTTGGCGGTGCAGCGCCATAACCGCCCGTACGATAGAAAGCCCCAGGCCAAAGCGGTCGGCCTCCCGCTTGTGGGAGGTGTCGCCCCGATAAAAGCTCTGCCAAATCAGCTCCATAGCCTCTTTGGCAATAGGTTCGCCGGTGTTTTCTACCTCTATGCGGCATAGGCCGTCGGCCTGCGGTACCGCCCGTAGGGCAATTTGCCCGCCCGTAGCCACGTGGCTAAAGGCGTTGGACAAATAATTGCCCGTTACAAAGCCAATGCATCCGGCGTCGGCCTGCAAAAGCAGGGTCTCGGGCAGCTCGTCCCGCAGGGTTACCGGGCGTTGTGCCTTGGCGGTCAGCTCCTTGGCCTGGTGGCGAAGGGTGGCGGCGATATCCACCGCCTCGGGGCAAAAGGCGGCCTGCCCCGACTCTAATTTTGATAAATTTAAAAGCCCCGTTACAATGCCCTGCATTCTCCGGCTTTCTTCTATTAAAACGTCGCAGTAGCGGTCAGCCTGCTGCCGACCCACGTCGGACTTTAACCCCTCGGCATAGCCCTGAATAATGGCAATGGGGGTTTTCAATTCGTGGGACACGTTGGCCACAAAGCCGCGGCGCATAGCGTCCAGCCGACGTTCGGCGTCAATCTCTTTTTGTAGGTCGGCGTTTTTGGATTGCAGGTCTTGCAGGGCGGTGTCTAACGCCCCCGAAAGGGTATTGACCGATTGGGCCAGCTGACCAATCTCGTCCTTAGAGTCGGGGGTAAGCCGTTGGCTGAAATCCAGCTGGGCCATACGGCGGGTAATATCGTTCATCTGCCTTATGGGCTTGGTAAAGGCGCGGGCGAAAAATACCGTCCAAATTAAAGCGGCCACCAAGGCAATGCAGGCCAAAATAAAGATAAATCGGGCCGAAATCTCGGCGCTGCGGGTTAAATAGGCCCGCCGCACCTGCAGCTCTACCTGCAGCCCGTCGCGGGTGGCGGTGTGGGAGATATACTCCTCAGGCGGCATAGGCTTTTCGGGCAGGCGGTTGCTTTCCGATGGTTCCCGCAGGTTGGGGGGCAAAAGCTCCGAGTCGGGGGAGGCAGCGGCGCCAAACATACCTCCACGCACCGAGGTGTACAGCACCTGCCCCGCGGTGGTGCTTACCTTAAGGGTGCATTGCTTCTCTTCTTCTATGGCGATTAATTGTTCCGACAGGCTTTGGGGATCGCTCCAATTCAGCTGCAAAATTTCCCCGGCGGTCTGCCGCAGGGCTGCTTTTTCACAGTATACAAAATAATGCTCTAATAAGGTGGTGTTGCACAGCACCAAAAGCAGCACAAAGCCGGCAAACACCGCCGCCATACGCCAAAATAAGCGTACCCATAATTTTTTTTGCACCGCTATCCCTCTATTTTATAGCCTACACCGTAGACGGTTTTTAAATATTTGGTGCCAAACTCCCCTAACTTTACCCGCAGTTTGGCCACGTGAGAGTCCACCGTGCGGTTGTCACCCGCAAAGTCAAAGCCCCAAATACGGTCTAACAATTGGTCACGGGTAAATACCTGCCCCTTGTGCGCCCACAGACAGCAAAGCAGCTCAAACTCTTTCAGAGTCAGGTCTAACCGCTTGCCCTCTAAATAGGCCTCGTAGGCCTCGGGTTTGATTTCTAACAAGCGGTCGTAGGTGGCGGGGCGTGGCTCGCAGCAACGGCGCAGCAGCGCCTGCACACGCTTGACCAATACCCCCGGCGAAAAGGGCTTGGTTACGTATTCGTCGGCACCGCACTCAAAGGCCAACAGCTGGTCAAATTCCTCACTGCGGGCGGTAAGCATAATAATGGGCAACTGCGACAACGCCCGCAATTGGCGGCAGACCTCCCAGCCGTCGCGGCCGGGCATCATAATGTCTAAAAGCGCTAAGGCAGTGTCGGGGTTGGCGGCAAACAGCTGCAAGGCCTCGTCGCCGTCGGCAGCCTGCAGCACGGTGTATCCCTCTTGCTGTAAAAAATCGGCCACCAGTTGGCGAAGCAGCGCTTCGTCCTCGGCAATTAAAATTTTCGTTTGTGCGGTGTCCATACTACGCCTCCAAAACCATACTATTCTTATTTTACCTTATAAAACGGGTTTGCACAATATGTTTTGCGAGTGTAAATTTTTTGTTAAGGCGCAAACAAAAAGATCTGCCGCAATAAACCTCGAAAAGAAAAATTTCGGGCGATTTTTTGCCGAAACCCCGCTGTTTTTGGTAAAGTTGACCAAAATTTGCGACCAAAATACTACATTTGAATTTTATATTGTACAAAAAAACAGTTGAAAACCCGCGCAGGGTTTGTTAAAATAGAATAGGAAGCAGACTTTTTTATTTTGCAAAGTAGGCTTTTTACAAAATAAAAGAGCCAAAACAGTAAATAAACATAGGAGATGATGGCTTTGAAAAAAACAGAATGTGTAGCCATGCTGCTGGCCGGTGGGCAGGGCAGCCGATTGGGTGTGCTTACCGAGCGGGTGGCCAAACCGGCAGTGCCCTACGGCGGCAAATATCGTATTATCGATTTTCCGCTGTCCAACTGCGCCAACTCGGGCATTACCACGGTGGGCGTGCTTACCCAATACCAGCCCTTAGAGCTGAATGACTATATCGGCTCGGGCAAAAACTGGGATTTAGACCACCAAGAGGGTGGTGTACATATCCTGCCGCCCTTCCAACGCAGCCAAGGCGGCGATTGGTATAAGGGTACCGCCAACGCCAGTTACCAAAACCTGGCCTTTATTGAGCGTTATAACCCCGAGTACGTGCTGATTCTGTCGGGCGACCATATTTATAAAATGGACTACGACCAAATGCTGCAGCAGCACAAAGACACGGCTGCCGCCTGCACCATCGCGGTATTAGAGGTACCTATGGAGGAGGCCTCGCGCTTTGGTATTATGAACGTTAACCCCGATGGCACGATTTACGAGTTTGAAGAGAAGCCCAAAAATCCCAAGAGCAACCTGGCCAGTATGGGCATTTACGTCTTCTCGTGGGATAAGCTGCGTAAATATTTGATTGAGGACGAGGCCAACCCCAACTCCTCTAACGACTTTGGCAAAAACGTAATCCCCTTAATGCTGGGTAATAACGAGAAGATGCAGGTCTTCCGTTTTGCCGATTATTGGAAGGACGTTGGCACCATCGACTCGCTGTGGGAGGCCAACTTAGACCTTTTGAACCCCAAGGTAGACATTGACCTGCAAGACCCGGCCTGGCGCATTTACTCTAAAACCCCCAGCGCCCCGCCCCAGTACGTCTCCCCCGAGGCCAACGTGCAAAACTCTATGATTACCGAGGGCTGCGAGGTATACGGCTCGGTAGATTTCTCGATTTTGTCTGACAACGTGGTGGTGGAAAAGGGCGCCAACGTGCTGTACTCTATTATTATGCCGGGGGCAAAAATTTGCGCCGGCGCCACGGTGCAGTACGCCATTGTGGCTGAGAATGCCGTCATCGGCGCCGGTGCCGTGGTTGGCCAACGGCCCGAAGACTGTGAGGATTTAGAGAACTGGGGCGTTGCCGTGGTAGGTGCCGATTTAAAAATCGGCGCAGGCGCCACCGTCGGTCCCAAGCAAATGATTCGTGAAGATGTAAAGGAGGGCGCAGCGTTATGAGAGCAAACGAAGTAATGGGAATTGTATTCCCCAATGCCCACGATGATTTAATGGCCCAAATGACGGTGCTGCGTTCTATGGGTGCGGTACCCTTTGGTGCCCGTTACCGCTTGATTGACTTTTCTTTGTCCAATTTAGTAAACGCAGGCATTACCAAGGTGGGTGTAATTACCCGCGCCAACTACCAGTCGCTTATGGACCATTTGGGATCCGGTAAGCCCTGGGATTTAGACCGTAAAAAAGGCGGCATTTTCTTCTTGCCCCCCTACGGCTACAGCGAAACCCGGGTTTACACCGGCCACGTAGACGCTCTGCAGGGCGCTATGAGCTATATCCGCAAGGCCAAAGAGCAGTACGTGGTGCTGTGCGATGCCGACGTAATCAGCAATATCGATTTGTCGGAGATGCTGGCGCAGCACGAGCACTCGGGCGCCGACGTAACGGTGGCCTACAAAAAGGGCAAGCTGCCCAAAAACCACCGCGACATTATGTCCTTTTACTTTAACGGCGAGGGCCGCGCCACCGAGGTTTTACTCTCCAACGCCATTGACGGCGATTGCGACTACAGCTTAGACATTGTGGTCATTCGCCGCGAGCTGTTAATTTCGCTGGTGGCCGAGGCCTCGGCCAAGGGCAAAACCAGCCTGTGGCGCGACGTTTTACAGCCCCAGGCGGATACTTTAAAAATCTACGGCTATAAGGTGGACTCCTTTGCCGCCGTAATGGATGGTATCGACAGCTACGTTGCCGCCAACACCGCGCTGATTGAGTGCCCCAAGGCACGGCAAGAGCTGTTCTGCAAAGAGCGTCCCGTATACACCAAAACCCGCGACGATATGCCCACCAAATACGGCTTAGAGGCCAAGGTAACCAACTCCTTGGTGGCCGACGGCTGTATTATTGAGGGCGAGGTTAAAAACTGCGTGCTATTCCGTGGGGTTATGGTAGGCAAGGGCGCCGTGTTAGAGAATTGCATTATTATGCAAGACTGCTCTATCGGCGAAGGCTCCGACTTAAAATACGTGGTGTTTGATAAAAACGTTACCACCGGTAGTCGGTTATCCCTTTGCGGGGCCGAGAACTTCCCCGTGTATATTGACAAGGGGCAACGCATTTAACGGAGGAAATTATGAAGGTTTTATATGTAGCCAGTGAGGCGTATCCCTTTGCTATGTCGGGCGGCTTGGCCGACGTAGCCGGTGCCCTGCCCAAGGCGCAGCGCAAGCGTATGGTGGGCTGCCGCGTGGTTATGCCGTTATACGAGAGTGTCCCCCAGGAGCTGCGGGACACGATGAAGTTTGTAACCGCCATTACCGTACCAGTGGCCTGGCGTCGGCAGTATTGCGGCGTGTTTGAGGCCAAGTACGGCGGCGTAATCTACTATTTGTTAGATAACCAATATTACTTCAAGCGGGGCGGCCTGTACGGCCACTACGACGATGCCGAGCGGTTTACCTTTTTTGCCCGCGCGGCGTTAGAGATTTTGCCCCATATTTATTTTCAGCCCGACGTGATTCACTGTAACGATTGGCAAACCGCCCTTTTACCGGTATTTTTAAATACCATGTATAAAAAAGACGAGTTTTACGCCAAGATGAAGTCGGTGTTCACCATTCACAACATTCAGTACCAGGGCAAATACGGCAAAGAGCTGCTGGCCGACGTCATCGGCCTGCCCGAGGAGCATTGGCCGTTGGTAGAGTACGACGGCGCGGTGAACTTTATGAAGGGCGGCATTGAGTGCGCCGACCGCATTACCACCGTTAGCCCCTCTTACGCCAAAGAGATTTTAGACCCTTGGTATGCCCACGGGTTAGACCGCATTTTAAAAGAGCGGCAGGGCAAGCTTACCGGTATTGTTAACGGTATCGACACCGAGGTGTACGACCCGGCTACCGACGAGCTGATTTACAAAACCTACACCGCCGACGACTTTAGCGGCAAGGCTGAAAACAAGGCCAAGCTACAGGAGCGGTTGGGTCTGCCGGTAAACCCCGACGTGCCGGTGGTGGGCATTGTGTCCCGCTTTGCAGGGCACAAGGGCTTTGATTTGGTAAAATTCGTGTTTGAAAATATGCTGGAGTGGGACGTGCAGTTTGCCGTTTTAGGCTCGGGCGAGTGGGAGTACGAAACCTTCTTCCACGCCATGCGGGAAAGATATCCCGATAAGGTGGGCCTGCAGCTGGGCTTTGTGCCCGAGCTGGCGCACAAAATCTACGCCGGCGCCGATATTTTCTTAATGCCCTCTAAGAGTGAGCCCTGCGGCCTGGCGCAAATGGTGGCCCTGCGCTACGGCACCATTCCCGTTGTGCGTGAGACGGGCGGCCTGCGTGACACCATTACCGACAGCGGCGATTTAAAGGGCAACGGCTTTACCTTTAAGGATTACAACGCCCACGATATGGCCCACACAGTATACCGCGCCATTGAGGGCTATAAAAACAAAGACGGGTGGGAGATTTTGGTCAAACGCGCTATGGCCTGCGACAACAGCTGGGGCCGCTCCGCGTTAGAAACCATCCGCCTGTACAAAGCCCTATTGGCCGAATAAAAAAACAAAACCGCAGAATTGCTTCTGCGGTTTTATTGTAT
>CAZUJI010000061.1:0-7461 GCA_964620235.1 uncultured Eubacteriales bacterium | reverse complement strand
CACAAGGAGGGCTTTTACCGCATTTGCAGTAGCAGTGCAAGTGAAAGAATTTTCAGCGCGTCTTTAGATGCTTGTCGGTAGGCTGACTTTTTAGGGCTTACCCAAGCCTCTGGCTTAGCCGGAGGTTATGACTACGCTTTTCCTGCGCAGCCGAACAGCTGCATTTTATTCATAACGGCCTTTTTCATAGCCTCTACCTTGGCGGCGCGAACGTCTAAATAAGATTTGCCTGCCGCCAGACTCTCTTGCATAGATCGTTCACCGGCTACGCAAAGGTCGGTAAAAATATTCACCTTGGCAATGCCGTCGCGTACGGTGTTCCTAAAATCCTCGTCCGATAGCCCCGACCCGCCGTGCAGCACCAGCGGTGTGTCCACCGTGGCGCGAATTTGGCGCAGGCGCTCTAAATCTAAGCAGGGCTTGGATTTATACGCCCCGTGGGCGGTGCCGATGGCAATGGCTAAGGCATCTACACCGGTGCTTTCAATAAAGGCCTTGGCCTCTTCGGGGGTGGTGTAGCTGTCGGTTACCGCGTTGTCGCCGCTGGCGGCCTGGCCAACGTGACCGATTTCGCCCTCTACCGAGGCGCCCATAGCGTGGGCAATGCGCACCACCTCGCGGGTGTCGGCAATGTTTTGCGCCTCGTCACCCGCCGAGCCGTCGAACATAATGCTGCTAAAGCCCAGCTGCAGGGCCTCCATACAACGGTCAAAGGTCAACCCGTGGTCGTAATGCACCACCACCGGTACGGTGGCCCGTTGGGCGGCGGCAATAATGGCGGGGGCAATCAGCTTTAGCTCGCCGTAGGGGAGCAGTACCTCGGCGGTGCCGATAATTACCGGCGCGCGCAGCTCCTCAGCGGCGGCAATGACCGCCTCTAACATATCGGTGTCGGTGGTGTTGAACAGGCCAACACCGTAGTGGCCGGCCTGGGCCTTTTTTAATACGTCGTTTAAATTTACTAACATAGCTTATCCCTCAATCCTTGTTTCTCTCACCAAACGCTTGTCGGTAAAGGTATCGGTTTCGTCGGTGCTGCGGGTGGAAAATTCCGAAATCACCGCGCCTTGGGGCCCGCCCTGAAACCAATGCTTGGTCTCGGGCATAATGGTGTATTGCTGGCCCGGTTTTAAAATGATTTCGTGGTAAACCGAGGTTTCCATATCGGGCAGGGTGGCTTTAATATCCTCTTTTTTGCCCTCGCCCTCTACGTACAAATACACCTCGCCCCAGCGGCAGCGAAAGGTCTCCTCTTTGCCCGGTTGGCCGTAAGAGGGTACGTGAATATGCTCGGGGCAGGTCTGCCCGGGCAGCAGCACCATCTCTTTGGCGCAAACGCGTTGGGTGTTAATATATACAATCAGCTGCAGGCCAATTTCGTTTACCTTATTCAGCCGAAAGTCGATAATCTCCATAGCGGCCTTTTCTTCCTCAGTTAAAACAATGGCGGCCTTTTCATATAATTCTAACGCTTTCGCCCGTTGGGCTTCAAATTCTGTTTTTGTCATATTTACTTCCTCCCATATTGCTCGGCCAGCTTCCAAACCTCATCCTTGCTGCGCATACCGTCAATGGAGTTGTCGGCAAACAGGCTGTAGCCTGCGGTCGCGGCGGCAAAGGTAAGCAGGTCGCTGTCAGACCAGTTGTTGTAAATGGCGTACAGCGCACCGGCGCAAAAGGCGTCGCCCGCGCCAACGCTGCCCTTGATTTTTTTGGCCGGCAGCCTTAACGAGGGTACGGCGGTAAAGCTATCGGTGGCCACGTCTAAGCAAAAGCCCATTTCTTTGCAGTGAATCACAATTTTTTCCCTAACACCGGCCGCTTTCATACGCTCCATTGCCAAATGAATATTGTCCATATGCAGGCTGCCGTCGGCCTTATAGGGTTCTAAACCCCAAATGGCGCAGCATTCAATCTCGTTAATAATGCAATAATCGCAATATTTTAATGCAGGCAAAATTTTGGCTTTGTAGTCGGCGGTGCTGTCGCTGACTACGTCTACCGAGGTTTTAATGCCCTTGGCCTGAGCGTCGTGCAAAAAGCGGGCCATTGCGGTGCCGTACTCGCCGTCGGCTTGGTCAAATTTGTCTAAAAGCAAAATATACCCCGCGTGTAAAATGCTGCAATTCAGCGCAGAAAGGTCCACGTCCTCGGGGGCAAACTCGGCGTTAGCGCCCCGCGCGTGAAAAAAGGTGCGTTCGCCACCGATTTGGCTCATAACGTCGCTAAAACTGGTGGGCGCGGTGGAAGAAATCCGAATCTGCTCGGTGTTTACACCGTATTTTTGCAACTGGTCGGTTACATAACGGCCGTACTCGTCATCGCCCACCTTGCCTGCGGCATATAACGGAATATTTCGGTCGATTTTGGCCAAATCAATAATGGTGTTGGGTACACAGCCGCCTACGGCGCGGCTAACGCCGGTAATGTTAGACAGCATACCTACCTTTGGGTAGTAGTCAATGGTTTTTACAATGTCGGTTAAAATATTGCCCACAATGGCAATGCCCTTGCGGGTGCCGGTCATTAAATAATCCACCGATACCCCAAACAGCTCCGCCAATGCGGGGAACTGGGTAATCTCGGGGAAGCCCTGGCCCGACTCCCACTTGCTTACGGTCTTGTCGCTCACGCTTAGCTTTTTGGCTAAAGCCACTTGGGTGAGCCCTTTTTGCTTGCGAAGCGCCGCAATGGTGGCTCCGATTTGCTTTGCATCCATAAACGTGGCCTCCTTTTGTATGGTTTTATTATAAAATATTGTATAAAACAAGTAAACCTACGCTTTTGCTGATATTTACCGCAGATTTTTGCGCGGAATAAACAAAAAACTCTACTTATCGTAGAGTTTCGCTCTTTTTTATTGATATATTGCCCGGCATAAAAAATCAGGTCTTTTTTTGTGCAATACCCCTTTGGGTGGTTGAAAAGCCAAAGAAAATACCGTATAATAAAGGGTAAGAAATTTTGCATAAAGGAGTATTCTTATGGCACAAGTACAACCCTTCCGCGCTTTGCGGTTTACAAAACAAGCGGGGGACATTGCATCTTTATGCTGTCCGCCCTACGATATTATCAGCGAGGAGCAGCGCCAAGGCTATTTGGCCACCAACCCCAATAACGTTATTCGCTTAGAGCTGCCCCGCGAGGGCGCCGACCCCTACGCCACCGCCGGCGAGGTGTTAAACCGCTGGCTGGCCGAGGGCGTTCTGGCCTTAGAGGATGCCCCCGCCATTTACGTCTACGGCGAGTCCTTTGCGGTAGACGGGGTAGAGTACAGCTTTAAGGGCTTTATCAGCCGCGTTAAGTTAGAGCCTTTTTCGGCAGGCGTGGTGTTGCCCCACGAAGAAACGCTGTCTAAAGCCAAGGCCGACCGTTTTGATTTAATGTGTGCCACCGGCTGTAACTTCAGCCAAATCTACTCTTTGTATATGGACGAAGACGGCTCCCGCCGCGCAATGGTAGAGCAAATGTCCCAAGGCGCGCCCGCCGCCCAGTTTACCGATGCCGAGGGCGTAACCCATAGCCTGTGGGTGTGCAAGGATGCCCACAAAAACGCCGCCCTTTGCGCCGCCTTTGCCGATAGCAAGCTGTATATTGCCGACGGCCACCATCGGTACGAAACGGGGCTGAACTATTTAGAGCATTGCAAAAAAACCGGCATATACACCCCCGGGTGCGACTCGATTATGATGATGCTGGTGGATATGCAAAACCCCGGCCTGGTGGTGTTCCCCACCCATCGCATTATTAAAAAGGTAGAGGGCTTTAGCTCTGAAACCCTGCTGGAGAATTGTGCCGAGGATTTTGATATTGCCCCTGCTGAGGATTTAGCCGCCGCCAACGCTATGCTTAAGGAGGCTTATGCCGCCGGCAAAAAAGCCTTTGGTTACTTTGACGGCAGTGCCTACTGCGTGCTGCAGCTTAAAAATATTGCCGTAATGGACGATATTCTGCCCAACGTAAGCGATGCGCTTCGCGGGTTAGACGTCAGCGTGCTGCACGCGCTGGTACTGGAGCGTATTTTGGGTATTGATAAAGAAAATATGGCCAAGCAAATCAATTTAAGCTACACCCGCGACGCCGCCGAGGCCGTAGCCGAGGTAGAGGCAGGGCAGGCCAACTGCGCCTTCTTCTTAAACCCCACCCGCGTAAGCGAGATTGCCGCTGTGGCCACCGCAGGCGAAAAAATGCCCCAAAAATCCACCTATTTTTACCCCAAACTGATTACGGGTTTGGTAATGAACCAAATTTTGGCAGAGGAGAAATAATATGCTTAAGGAATTTGAAGCCCTGCAGGCGCAGGTGTGCAGCTGCACCGCCTGCCGACTGTGCGAGACCCGCACCAACGTGGTGTTTGGTGACGGTAACCCCGAGGCCAAAATTTTATTTGTCGGCGAGGGCCCCGGTGAGCGGGAGGATGCCACAGGCACCCCCTTTGTGGGTCGCGCAGGCCAATTGCTTGACAAAATGCTGGCGGCGGTAGATTTAGACCGCACCAAGGTGTACATTGCCAATATGGTAAAATGCCGCCCGCCCCAAAACCGCGACCCGCGCCCCGACGAGGTAGAGGCCTGCATTGGCTACCTGCGCCGTCAGGTGGCACTCATTCGCCCCGGCTTAATCGTCTGCCTGGGTAGGGTAGCCGCCATTCGGCTCATAGACCCCGACTTTAAGGTGACCAAGCAGCACGGCCAAATTATTGAAAAAGGCGGCCTGCGGTTTATGGGCACCTTTCACCCTGCGGCGCTGTTGCGCAACCCCAACCAAAAGCCCCAGGCCTTTGAGGACTTTTTGAAAATTCGGGAAGAATACGATAAAAGCTTATAGGAGAGTATTATGTTAAATAAAAGCATCACCGCATTGATAGAGTACGCCTTGGCCCGCAAAATGATTGCGCCGGAGGACACCACCTGGGCGGCCAACCGCGTGCTGGCGCTGGTGGGGGGCGACGCTTACGCCTCCGAGGCGGGCGAATTTGCCAATATTGAAGAAATTTTAAAGCCCTTGTTAGACTATGCCGCAGGCAGCGGCAAATTATCCCCCGACACCCAGTCTATGCGTGACGTTTTAAGCGCCGATATTATGGACATATTTATGCCCAAGCCCTCGGCCGTTACCGCCGAGTTTCGTCGGTTGTATCAAAACGCTCCCAAGCAGGCTACCGATTATTTCTACAACCTTTCTAAAAATTGCAATTATATTATGACCGAGCGGGTGAAAAAGAATCTGGAGTGGCAAACCAAAACCGCCTACGGCGATTTGGTGGTTACCGTGAATTTATCTAAGCCCGAAAAAGACCCCAAAGACATTGCCGCTGCCAAGCTGCAAAAGCAAACCGGCTACCCCAAATGTCTGCTGTGCACCGAGAACGTGGGCTTTGAGGGTCACGCCACCCACCCCGGCCGCGCCAACCACCGCATTATTCCCTTGCAGTTAAACGGTGAGGCTTGGTTTTTGCAGTACTCGCCCTACGTGTATTATAACGAGCATTGCATTGTGCTTAACGGCAAGCATACCCCTATGCAAATCACGGGGGATTCTTTCCGCCGTCTTTTAGATTTTGTAGCCCAGTTCCCCCATTATTTTGTGGGCTCTAACGCCGATTTACCCATTGTGGGCGGCTCCATTTTAACCCACGACCATTTTCAGGGCGGTAGCGCAACGCTGCCTATGTCGGTAGCCCCCATTCGCCAAAGGGTGGAATTTGCAGGCTTTGCCGACGTAGAGGCGGGTATTGTGCATTGGCCGCTGTCTACTTTGCGCCTGCAGGGGAGTGACCCTGCCCACTTGGCCGCGCTGGGCGAGAAGATTTTGGCCGCTTGGCGAGCATACAGCGACCAAAGCCAGGAGATTTTGGCCTATACCGACGCGCCCCACAACACCATTACCCCCGTGGCACGGCAAAAAGAGGGTAAATTCCAGTTAGACCTGATTTTGCGCAATAACCGCACCAGCGAAGAGCATCCTTTGGGCATTTTCCACCCCCACGCCCAATACCATCATATTAAAAAAGAGAACATCGGCCTGATTGAGGCTATGGGCTTGGCCGTTCTGCCGCCGCGACTGTGCACCGAGCATAATTTGGCCGACCCCGCCGTGCGGGACGAGATCGGCGATATTTTCGCTAAGATACTGGAAAATTGCGGCGTGTTTAAAGACACCCCCGCAGGCAACCAAGCCTTTTTGAAATTTATAGAGAGTGTAAAATAAAAAATAAGCCGTGGAAACACGGCTTATTTTTGTACTTTAGGATTATCGGTTCTCTCTAACAGATAATCAATGGATACGTTAAAGTAGTCGGCGATTTTTACCAGTTCATTTATTCCGGGTTCTCGTTCACCGGTTTCATAACGGCTGATGGTGTTTTGGCTTGTATTTAAGTCCATTGCCAATTTGAGTTGGGAAATGCCTTTGGATTTACGAATTTCTTTTAAGCGCATCAAATTCCTCCTTGACATTATTATCCCATATTGGTATAATATTTATATCCCGATTTGGGATATATCAAAAGGAGTGATAAAATGATTCAGGTAAGCAATTTAAAGGATAACCAAAACATTAAAAAAGTGGCGGAATTAGGCTGCTATGAGGTGTTTGAGCATCAAAAGGACATTAGTGTTGATCCGGCGTTAGCGTCAACGGCATATTTTATGCATAAAATGAATTTCAGAAAACGCCAAGTTCTGTGTAACTTAAGCGGAAATTCTGTAAAAGTGCAAGCCGGCGCTATGCAGTGGACTGCAGGTAGTGTGTCTATGGATTCGGGGATTAAAGGGGCAAAAGATTTTTTGGGTAAAGCCTTAAAGGGATTAGCCACCGGCGAATCTACTGCTAAACCGATCTACCAAGGTACGGGATATTTGATGTTTGAACCTACATATAAATATATTATTTTAGAAGATATATCGGCGTGGGGCAGTGGTATGGTTTTAGATGACGGATTGTTTTTAGCCTGCGATTCATCTATCAAAGAAGAAATTGTTTCAAGAACGAATGTATCCTCTGCGTTATTAGGTGGGGAGGGCTTGTTTAATTTGTCGCTTTCCGGACAAGGGATTGCTGTTTTGGAAAGTTCTGTTCCGCGTGAAGAATTGATAGAGATTATCTTGGATAACGACGAAGTTCGTATAGACGGCAATATGGCTATTGCTTGGAGTAAGTCTTTACAATTTACTGTTGAAAAATCCACCAAATCTATGCTTGGCTCGTTGATGAGTGGTGAAGGTGTGGTTAATGTGTATCGGGGTAGCGGTAAAATCTTAATGGCTCCGGTTACTTATGGAACACTAATGAAACAGGACAACAGTTCTAAAGAACCGGCAAAAACCTCCTCAGGCGGTTTGTTAGGTAGCGTTATTAATTCGGTTTTAGATGCGTAAAATAGAATACACCCGACGGAATTCCGTCGGGTGTATTTTTGTATAACGAAAACGCAGCGAACCGTCGCGTGGTTCAAGAGAG
>CAZUJI010000060.1:3783-7557 GCA_964620235.1 uncultured Eubacteriales bacterium | reverse complement strand
ATTTGCAGAAGACCGTTAAAAAACTCAACGAGGCGTATATGTTTATACGCGACATTGCCGCAGAAGGCAAAGACATCTTGTTTGTAGGCACCAAAAAGCAGGCCCAGGATTCTATTAAAGAAGAGGCTATCAACTGCTCTATGCCCTACGTAAACGCTCGCTGGTTGGGCGGTATGCTCACCAACTTCCGCACCATTCGTCGCAGAATTGATCGTTTAAATCAACTCCGCAAAATGGACGAGGACGGCACCTTTGAGCTGCTGCCTAAGAAGGAAGTTTTAAAACTCCGTGGCGAGATCGAAAAGTTAGAGAAGTTCTTGGGCGGCATCCAGGATATGAAAAAGATTCCCGGTGCTATGTTTATTGTTGACCCGAGAAAAGAGCGCATCGCTGTGTCCGAGGCTAAAAAATTAGGTATCCCGCTGATCGCTATTGTTGATACCAACTGCGACCCCGATGAGATCGACTACGTTATCCCCGGCAACGACGACGCTATCCGTGCCGTTAAGTTAATCGCTCAAACCATGGCCGCCGCCGTTATCGAGGGCCGCCAGGGCGAGCAAACCCTGCCCGCCGCTGAAGAAGCCGCCGAGGCTCCCGCAGAGGTAGCAGAGGTTGCCGAAGAGAAGCCGGTTAAAAAGGCTACCCGCAAACCCAAGGCTGAGGCTGCAGAGGCTCCGGCTGAAGAAGCTCCCGTAAAAAAGACAAGAGCAAAGAAAGCGGAGAAAGAAGAAGCCGCTGAGTAAATAGTGTGACAGGACTTGTCCCTGTCACGCCTGCGAAACAAAATTTTTTATAATACATCGCCTCAAAACTTGAAATACAAAAGTATTCCTGCGTTTTGTCGGCTTCGTCTTATATAAAAATTTTCTGTTTTGCAGGTTGAAAAATTTCTGCCGCCGAATTTAAGATACGGCGAAGCAGAAAATTTGCAGCAAGGCTGGCGCCTTGCAAAAATAAGTGCAAAGCCGCATTTTAAAGGCGGCGAGCGAAATCGTGGCAGGCTCAAATCCTGTCACACTAAAAATGCTCGCGTCAGCGGGCATTTTTGCAATAAGATTATAGGAGGAATTACAATGGCTGCTTTTACAGCAAAAGACGTACAAAGCCTGCGCGAAAAGACCGGTTGCGGTATGATGGACTGCAAAAAGGCTTTGGTAGAGTGCAATGGCGATATGGACGCCGCAGTTGACTACTTAAGAGAAAAGGGCTTAGCCCAAGCACAAAAAAAGGCCGGCAGAGTTGCTGCTGAGGGTACCGTTTGTGCATATAACGACGGTAAGGTTGGCGTAGTTGTAGAGTTAAACGCCGAGACCGACTTTGTTGCCGGTGGCGATTTATTCAAAGATTTAGCCGCTCGCGTTGCTAAAATCATTGCCGAGCAAAACCCCGCCGACGTTGACGCTCTGTTAGAGTGCAAAGAGAACGGCCAAACCGTTGCCGAGATGGTGCAAGAGGTATTCCTGGTTGTTCGCGAGAATATCAAAATCCGCCGCTTCGAGCGTTACGAGGGCGTTGTAGCCACCTACGTTCACGGCGCAGGCCGCATTGGTGTAATGGTTAAGTTTGACACCACCGCCGCCGACAACGACACCTTCAAAGAGCTGGGCAAAGACGTTGCAATGCAAATTGCCGCCGTTAACCCCCAATTCTTAAGCCGCGAGACCGTTCCGGCCGAGGTTGTTGAGAAAGAAAAGGGCTTTATGATTGCCCAAATGAAGGAAGACCCCAAAATGGCCAACAAGCCCGAGCAGGTTCTGGGTAAGATTGTTGAAGGCAAAATGGGCAAATACTTCTCCGAAGTTTGTTTAATGGAGCAAGCCTTTGTTAAGGATGGCGACTTTACCGTTGGTAAGTACATCGCTGCCAAGGCCAAAGAAATCGGCGCCGACATCAACGTAGTTTCCTACGTTCGTTTCGAAAAGGGCGAGGGCATCCAAAAACGTGAAGACAACTTCGCTGAAGAAGTTGCCAGCATGGTAAAATAAGTTAAACCGCACAAAACACCCCGATACCAAAACGGTACCGGGGTGTTATTTTTTATTCTTCAATTTTGTTTACAAAATATCGCCCGATTTTGCCTAACAGGGTATAGGCATCGGCTTTTAATTCCGGCGGAAAATGCATCCCGGTGGTGCTGGCAGCCTCAAAGTTAAAGGTGCCCGCATAACCGATTTCTTTTAAAGCCCGAATCAAACGCTCCCAGTTCGACAGCCCCAAAAACGGAAAAACGTGCTGGTCGGCCTGACCGTTGTTGTCGTGCACGTGCAGGGCCTTAATGCGGTGGCCCAGTTGCTTAACGGTGTGGTAGTAATCCTTGCCCAAAAGGTGCGCGTGGCCGGTGTCGTAACAAAAGCCAAATAACTCTTGGCCGGCAAGCCGGTTGAGCGCATCGATATATTTTACCGTTTCTTCAAATTCCGAGCAAACGGCGGTGATGATTTTGCGGCGGTGGGCGGTAAACATATTCTCCAGCAGCACCACCACGCCCAGTTCTTTGGCCAAAGAAATAAACTGCTTGTAAAAGGCAATTACGTGGTCGGCAATTTGTTCAGGCGTTGCATATTCCTCTACCGGTATAAAGGGCGGGTGAATTACAATGTATTTACAACCCAAATATGCGGTAAGGGTAATGCTGTTTTTTAAGACGGTAACCATTTTTTCGTTTAATTCTTCGTTACCGTACATTGTGCTGGGGAAGGGGGCGTGGGTTTGTAAAATTTCTATGCCGTGCTTGTCGCTTGCCGCCTTTACGTAGGCAAAATACTCCTTTACCTTTTGGGGCTCTTGCATAAAAATTTGCTCTTCGCCAAACGAGTTGCTTCGAATCTCCCCACCGGTTAAAAAGCCGTCCATACTAAAATCAATGCCGTCAAACCCTGCGGCTTTGAGCATAGCAAAAGAATCGTCAATTTGCTCGGGAGTTAAAAGGTTCGTTTCGGGTTGTACAGAAATTTTCATTTTTCGTTACTCTCCTTAAAATAAATCCACCGGTGCGTTTATGTCGGCTGTGCCGTGGTTATACAGCTTGCGGTTGTCTAACGCCCACAGACGGGCCGAAAATTCACCCGTAGCGGTGGCGCTTACCGCCTCACGCATTTCGTATACTCTGGCATCCATCAGGTCCAGCTCCGACAGTAGCTCCGCCTCTATAAATTGGGGGCGTACCGCGGCGCCAAACTCCGGCTCCCCGTGGTGCGACAGTACCATATGCTCTAATAACATAGCAGTCTGCTCGGGGATGTGCAGCTTGCGGGCCATACGGTCTATAAGCATGGCGCCCTTGGCCAGGTGACCAATCAAATTCCCCTCGGCCGAGTAGCCCGAGGATATGCCGGTGGCGGTAACCTCAAACTCATAAATTTTGGCAATGTCGTGCAAAATGGCACCGGCAATAAGCAAATCTTGGTTTACAAAGGTGTATACCCTGCAAACGTTTTGCGCCAGCCGAATAATCGACAGGGTGTGAAACAGCAACCCGCCCCGAATGGCGTGGTGCAGCTTAAAGGCCGCCGGCCAGTAAAGCAGCTTTTCTTTGTGCTCCTCTAACATAGCCACAACCAGCTCCCGCACAGAGGCGTCCTGCAGGCCTTGGGCCAGCTTCAAAATCTCGGTGTACATTTTGTCGGGGGCAAACTCGGTGGATTTTACGTAATCTGCCGGGTCGATGCCGTCTTCGGGCAATGCGGGGCGAATCCGCTCAATGCGCATCTGGTCTACGCCGTTGTAGGGGGCAATGGTGCCCCGTACCTTAATAATCTCACCTGCGGCAAA
>CAZUJI010000060.1:0-3773 GCA_964620235.1 uncultured Eubacteriales bacterium | reverse complement strand
GGCGGTCTTCGTTATAATCCCACAGCTTGGCGTTTATTTCGCCCGATGCATCCGAAACGGTCATATCTAAATAAGCCATTCCCTTGGCGGTCAATTTCTTTTCAACGGCCTTAATCAGGCAAAAGCCCTCGCAGGCGCCCGAGTTGTCAATGGTGCGAAAATTCATACGCTTACCCGCCTTATTTGTTGATTTTATTTGCAAATTTGCTGATTTCGTTATACTTGGGCGGCTCCACCGGATATTCCTCGGTGAAGCAACCGTCGCAAATGCCCAAGGGCAGCGCCTTAGCCAGCTCGCGGGTGCCGTCAATGCTTAAAAAGCCTAAGGTGTCGGCACCGATATACTCGCGAATGGCATCGTCGGTCTTTAGCTTGCAGGCAATCAAAGATTCCTTGCCGTCTACGTCGGTGCCAAAATAGCAGGGGGCAATAAATTTAGGCGACGAGATGCGTACGTGCACCTCGGTGGCGCCGGCATCCCGCAGCATTTTAACAATGCGGGCGCAGGTGGTGCCCCGGACGATAGAGTCGTCTACCATAATCACGCGTTTGCCCTCTACGTTGGCGCGTAAAACGTTTAATTTTAAGCGAACCGCATCCTCACGTTGAATTTGGGTGGGCTGAATAAAGGTGCGGGCCACGTAGCTGCTTTTTACAAACCCTTGCGTATAGGGGATCCCCGATGCCGCTGCATAGCCCAGCGCGGCGTCTATGCCCGAGTTGGGTACGCCAAATACCACGTCGGCCTCTACGGGGTGCTCTTTGGCTAAAATCTCACCGATTTTAGCGCGGGCCTTATGTACGTTTAAGCCCTCAATTACACTGTCGGGCCGAGCAAAATAAATGTACTCAAACACGCAAATCTTGCCCTTGCCGGTGCAATGGGTGCGAATGGACTGAATTTCGCCCTCTTTAATTACCACAATTTCGCCCGGCTCTACCTCGCGAAGGTAGGTGGCGCCCACAGCGTCAAAAGCACAGGTCTCCGACGCGGCAACGTAGCTGCCGTCGGGGCATTGGCCAATGCACAAGGGCCGAAACCCAACGGGGTCGCGGGCGACAATCAGCTTGGTGGCCGACATTAACACCAAAGAGTAGGCGCCCTTTAAATCGTACATCGCCTGCTCTACTGCCTTTTCAATGGAGGGAGCGCTCAAACGGGCGCGGGTAATGGTGTAGGCAATTACCTCGGTATCGCTCACGCTGTGAAAAATACCGCCGTTGTTCTCAAATTCGCGGCGCAGCTCTACAGCGTTGGTTAAAGCGCCGTTATAGGCCAAAGCCATATTGCCCTTTACGTGGCGAATATCCAAGGGTTGGGCGTTGGCGCGATTTAAAGCCCCCTTGGGTGCATAGCGCACGTGGCCAACGGCAATGTTGCCTTGCCCTAAGCCCCGTAAACGAGAATCGGTAAACACCTCAGACACCAAGCCAACGTCGCGGTAGTGGGTAAACACGCCCTCGTCGTTTACGGCAATACCGCAGCTTTCTTGCCCACGGTGCTGCAGGGCGTACAAGGCCAAATAGGTGGCTTTGGCTACGTCTTGGGTTTCCTTGCTCCAAATACCAAAAACGCCGCATTCTTCGTGTAATTTTTCAAACATACCGATCCCATTCCTTTGCTATTGGTTTAATAGAAATATTATAAACCATAGCATAGCTTTTTTCAATTGCCTTTTTTTGAATTTTCTAACTTTTTTACGGCAGAATTTATATTCATTTTCACAAGGGCGAATAGGTCAGGCCGTAGGTTGCATACAATACAACACCAAGGAGGGGCAAGTATGAAATTTTTAGTGCTTTCTAAAAAACAGTTTATCAGCCTGTGCGCGGCCTTTATGGCGGTGGTTACCGCCGTTATCTGCTCGGTGGGAGCGCTTGCCAAAACCGAGCGTAAGCTACCCATTTATTGTGTAGACACCCCCGACAAAAAAATCGCCTTGAGCTTTGACGCCGCCTGGGGCAACGACGACACCGGCACGCTTATTGAGATTTTGGCCCGTTATAACGCCAAGGCCACCTTTTTCGTGGTAGGGGAGTGGGTAGACAAATATCCCCAATCGGTTAAGCAGCTGGCCGATGCCGGCCATCAAATTCAAAACCACTCGGCCACACACCCCTATATGAGCAAAATCTCAAAGGAGCAAATGGTGCAGCAGCTCACCGCCTGCAACGAAAAAATCGCCAAAATCACCGGCGTTACCCCCACACTCTTCCGCCCGCCCTACGGCGATTACTCCAACAGCGTCATCGAAGCGGTGGAAAGCGTAGGAATGTACACCATTCAATGGGACGTTGACTCTTTGGACTGGAAGGACACCGCTACCCCGGAGAGCATCACCAAAAATGTATTAAACAAGGTCAAAAACGGCTCCATCGTGCTGTTCCATAACGACGCCGACCACACCCCCGCCGCCTTACCCGGCATTTTAGAGCAATTACAGTCCCAAGGGTACGAATTTGTGTTTATTAACGATTTAATTTACAAAGAAAATTACGAAATCAAGCACGACGGTACGCAGTGTAAAATTGAAAATAATAATCAAACGTAGGGGAGGGTCTCTGCGCCCTCCCGAAATATTTTAAATGAATTAACGGGCGGGCATAGAAACCCGCCCCTACAAATGATAAAAGACGGTGCATAGCAGCACCGTCTTTTTGTAGGTATTACCGATTAGTTGCTTTTTTTCTTAACCGCCGACTTGTTGATGGCCTCAGCACCGAAGTGAATACCCACGCCAATGAGGATACAGATCAACGCGGCAGGGATCAACCCGTTTACCAGGCATAAAACACCGCCGTATCGAGTTAACGCTCCGATAACGCTAACAAAGGTTGCGAATTTAGATGCTTTGTATTTGGTCCAAGATAAAACCCACATTTATTTCACCCCCCATAACACAAGATTGGATTACAAATTCAGAATGTAACAAATTGTTACATAATTATAGTAACAGAGTGTTACAATAAAGTCAAGGATTTTTTGCAAAGGGGGTAGGCCGGTGCAAATGCGTGGATTGCGCGAAATTCGCAAGAAAAAAGGGTATACCCAGCTTAAGGTGGCTATGGATTTAAATATCACCCGCGAGACCTTGTCTTATTACGAAAACGGCAAACGCAACCCCGATTTAGAAATGCTGGTTCGACTTTCTAAATACTTTCGAAAATCCATTGATTATCTCATCACCGGTGAGGAATTTTCATTATAAACCAAGACGGGCATCCTATAGATGCCCGTCTTTTTATGCTCCGCGTCAAGGCTTTTCAACCAAGTAACGCGGTGATTTTTTGTATAATATTACCGACAAAGAAAAGTCAAAAAAACTTGATTATTTTGCTACACCATTGTATAATATACTATGTATAATTGTGTTTATTGTGTACAAATATTCCTACAGTGCAGTTATCAATAAAAGCAGCTTAAATGGTATGCATATCTCCATAGAAAAGAAATGAATGTTATAGGAGTGAAAAAATGAAAAAGGAAAAGTACAGAATTGAAAAAATATTTTTGGCTATTCCAAGCGCAACGGCAGAGCAATAACGCGATATATTAGACGTTTGCAAAGAAACAAAATGTGAATTAAAAAAATTACCGGGTGTATACGAATTTGTGAAAAATAATTTTACGGCAAAATCTATGATGGATGTTGCGGTAGAAGATTTGCTCGGTCGCGATACCATAAAAGTAGATATGGATGAAATTTATCGGTTTATTGCCGATAAGGTTATTTTGGTTACGGGTGGCGGTGGCTCCATCGGCAGTGAGCTTT
>CAZUJI010000059.1:0-7632 GCA_964620235.1 uncultured Eubacteriales bacterium | reverse complement strand
ACGTGGCCGCGGCCTTAAAGCTGGCCAAAAAATTGGGCCCCGGCAAAACGGTGGTTGCCGTATTGCCCGACACCGCCGAGCGGTATTTCTCCACCCCGTTATTTGATTAAAAAAGTACCCGATACGGTGTGTATCGGGTACATTTTATTTATATTCCACCCCGGGGAAGAGCTGGTCGGCAAACCAGACCTTGTCTACCATAAAGGTTTTGCCGTTTAAGCCGTTTAAAATGCCGGCGTCTGAGGTGAACGAAAAGGTCAGCCGATACGAGTACAGCGCTTGGTACCTAAATCCCTCTTTCTTGTCGGTGGCGTTTTTGCCGTACTTGCCGTCACCCAACAGAGGGTAACCGGCACCGGCCAGCTGGGCCCTGATTTGATGGGTGCGGCCGGTTAATAGGTCTACCTGCAAAAGGGCTGTATTTTGCCCCGTGGCTAAGGTGTGGTATTTTAAACGGGCGGTTTTGGCGCCGTCGGTCATTTCTTGGTGCACCCAAACGCGGTTTTTGCTCTCGTCCTTTTCAATATACCCCTCTAAAACAGCGTCTTTAGGGCGGGGGATGCCGTGCACCACCGTTAAATATTGCTTGTCAATCTCGCGGGATTTAATCTTGTCGCATAAAATCCGCAGGGCCGCCGCATTTTTGGCCGCCAGCACAATGCCGCCTGTGTTGCGGTCTATGCGGTTGGCCAAGGCCGGCTTAAAGGCGTTTTCGGCCTCGGGGTCGTATTCGCCCTTTTCATACAAATATTTTTGAATCCGCCCAATCAGCGTGTCGGCATACTCGTGGTCGTCGGGGTGGCAAAGCAGACCCTGCTTTTTATCGGCCAGTAAAATATTTTCGTCCTCGTAAACAATATCCAGCTTGCCGCCGGCCGACAAAAAGTCGTAATTGGGGCGCCCGGGGGCGCAAAATTCCTCTTTGATATAGCACTCTAAAACGTCGCCCGCCTGCAAACGGTACGAAATCTCACACCGCTTGCGGTTGACCTTGATATGCTTGGTGCGAATATACTTATACAGCATAGAGGTGGGCAGCGCAGGCAAGGCCTTGGCTATAAATTTGTCTAACCGAACACCGGCGTCTTTAGGTTGAATGGTAAAACTTTTCATATAAAATTCCGTTCTTTACTTATGTTGAATAATGTTGTATAATGAGTACAATTGTTAAAAAAGGGGGTATAGTATGGGCATCCACGCGCAGCACAGGCAACGGGTTAAAGATAAATTTCGCAAATACGGCCTGCAGGGTATGGCGCCCCACGAGGTGCTGGAGCTGCTATTGTTCTTTTCGGTGCCGCAAAAAGATACCAACCCCCTGGCCCATAAGCTGATAGACACCTTTGGCTCGCTTAAAGGGGTGTTAGACGCACCCTTTGAAGCGCTGCTGCAGGTAGACGGCGTGGGCGAGCATACCGCTACGCTGTTAAAGCTGATGGTGCCGCTGTTGCGCACCTACCAGGCAGATACCGGCCGCAGTAAGGTAGCTTTGCAGAACACCGACGATACCGGTGCTTATTTAACCGGTAAATATTTTGGCTATCGGCACGAAATGGTATCTATTATTTGCTTAGACGCCGCCTGCAACGTGCTGGCCTTTGAGGAGGTTTGCCAAGGCGGCATTACAGGGGCGGATTTTTCACTGCGCAGGATAATCGAGCTGGTGATTCGCCACACGGCGGCCTACGTTATTTTGGCCCATAACCACCCCAGCAGTCTGGCCATACCCAGCGATTCGGATATTCAGACCACCGCCGAGGTTGCCAGAGCGCTACGCACCGTAGGCGTGCGGCTGATAGACCATATTATTATCGCCCCCGACGATTACGTATCTATGCGGGACTCTCGCGCCTTTGCCCATTTATTTAAGTAACAGAAAGCACCGAAATCGGTGCTTTTTTATTTTGCGTATTTGATTTGTTGGCGAATATCGGTGCCGATAAAGCCCCGCAGGGTGTAGCCCCCCACAATGCGGGAGCAAATGCGCGGCTCGTAGCGGGCCTCTAACTCTTTTAAGGTTAAATTGGTGCTGATAATGGTGGACCGCCCCGAAAGCAGGCGGGAGTTGATTAAATTATAAATTACCGAAAGGGAGGGAGCGCTTTGCAGCTCGGTGCCCAAATCGTCTAAAATCAGCAGGTCGCAGTTTAAGCAGCCGTCAATGTAGGCGGTGGAGCCGCTGTAAGAGAACCGCTCTTTTAAGCAGCCGTCAATAATATTCTGGGCCGAGCCGTACACCACGGTGTAGGCCTTTTTCAGCACCTCGTTGGCAATGGCCATAGACAAATGGGTTTTGCCCAGCCCCGGGTTGCCCAAAAACAGCAGATTTTTGCCGGCGGGGAAGTCGGCCGCAAAATCCCTGCACACCTTTAGGGTGCCGGCGGCCACCTCTTGGGGGGTGTGGCCCGAGGCATCGGGGGTGTTGGCGTAGTAATCTAACGAGAATTGGTCAAAGGTAGAGCTCTCTAAGGGCATTTGCTGTGACAGCGATTCAAAATACAGCTGCTGCGCTGCGGCCTGTACGCAGCCGCATAATTGGTTGCCGCAGTAGCCGGTGTCTTGGCACACGGGGCAGGCGAAGGGGGGCTGTGCCATAGCGCCCAGCAAAGCCTCTTTTTCGGCGGTTAAAGCGGCCGATTGCTCTTTCAATTCGGCCAGACGCGCCGTATCGCCCGATAAAGCGCAAAGGGCCAGGCGACTGCCTATGGCCAAAAGGGTATTTTCCACCTCTGCTAACCGGGGGTTTTGCTGTTTTAGCTGCGCAATGGCCTGCTGCTGGGTGGCAAAGGCTGCCGAGCGCTGGTTGCGTTTTTGCTCTAATACTTTTTCTATGTAATTTGCAGGCGTAGCCATAATTCTATCCATCCTTACTTAAACATCAGTTGTTCTTCCAAAGAAAGGTCGTAAGACGCGCCAACCTTGGCCGCGTTGCCGCCCTTGGGTGCGGGTTGCTCTAAGGCGGCCAAATCTTCTACGGCCTTAACCCCCGACTTGTGCCAGCCCTCTAATATTTTTTTAATATAGGGGATGGAAAACTTCGAGGTGGTGTCTACACATTTGTTGTAGGCCGCCCGTAAAAGGTCTTTGTCGTACCCCCACTCGTCTACCCACTTGTGGGCCAGCTTCAGCTCGTTTTCGCTGGGGGCGCGGTGGTCTATGCCCATGGCCGACTCTACAATGCGCCAGGCGGTGCGGGCCTGCTGCGCCGTAACCATATAGGCCTCGGCGGCGGCAACGGTGTCGACGCCGTTGTTGATCCATTGTACGGCGGTGCGCTCTATAAAGCCAATATTCAGCTTACCCTGACCGTCGGCAAATTCTAAAAGCATTAAAATTAAGGCAATGTCCAGCCCCTCGTCATCGTAAAGCCAAACCAAGGTCGAGGCTTCGTTCTGCCGCAGGCCGCGGCCGAATTTTAACTGGGCCTCTTGCAGCAAAAAGGCAATTTCGGGATTTTCTAACCCGCGGCGGGCAACCTCGGCACGGGTGGGCTTAACGGTTTGCGCCTGTATGGCACGGCGGGGCGTGGCGGCAGGGGCAGGGGTGCTCGCGCAGCAAAGCAAGCCGGCGGTGGCCCAGTAGGCCAAAGCATCGGCAGCGTCGGCCACCGAGCAGCCTAAGCCTTGGGCTAAAGCCTCGGGTGTTACGGCGGTGCCGTTATAATAGACCCACAAAATGGCCTTTAGGCAAAGCTCGTTGGCAAAGTTTATATGTTTTTGCACAACCTCGGCAGGCAAAGCAAAGCTTTGCGCGGGGTGTTGTAGAGTGTATTCCATAGCTCCTCCAAGGGTGTATTTTACAAAAATAAACCCAAATATTCTGTATCGGATAAAATCCCACAATATTGTACCATTTTTTTGTGCCGTTGTAAATTAAAATCTTATGGGCGAAACATACAAATTTTCGGCAGATATTCCACAAAATGTCCAATGGGTGCCGCCGCCTTGTACGGGTTGGCAAAAAACGTCGACTTTGCAAAATTTGGCTTGAAATTCTACTTGATTTTTAGTAAAATAGAAATATTAAAAGGGGGCGTTTATACTATGTCAAAAAAAGTAGCCGTAATTATGGGGAGCGACAGCGATTACCCCATTGTTAAAAAGGCGTTGCAAATGTTAAAAAGCTTTGAGGTAGAGTACGAGGTACGGGTTATGTCGGCCCACCGCACGCCGGCGCAGGCCTGCGCGTTTGCCTCGTCGGCCAAGCGAAACGGGTTTGGTGCCATTATTGCCGCCGCAGGCAAGGCCGCCCATTTGGCCGGCGTTTTGGCCGCGCATACTACCCTGCCGGTCATTGGTATTCCCATTAAGGCCAGCGTGTTAGACGGGTTGGATGCTTTACTGGCCACCGTGCAAATGCCTAAGGGCGTGCCGGTTGCCACCGTAGCCATTGACGGCGCCGAGAATGCCGCGTTATTGGCCGTGCAGATTTTGGCCGTGGCCGACGATGCCTTGGCCGCCAAATTAGACGTTATGAAGCAAGAGATGGAGGCTTCGGTTTTAAAGGCCGACGCCGAGTTAGAAAGAACACTGTAAAGGGGTAAAAAGGTATGGAAAGTTTTTCGGAGAGTTATAAGGCAGCCGGTGTAGACGTTACCGCCGGCTACAAAGCGGTAGAATTGATGAAAACCCACATTAAGCGCACCAATATCCCCGGCGTACTGTCGGGCATTGGCGGCTTTGGCGGCTTGTTTGCCCCCGATATGTCGGGTATTAAAGAGCCGGTGTTGGTTTCGGGTACCGACGGCGTAGGCACCAAGCTGAAAATCGCCTTTTTGATGGACAAGCACGACACCGTGGGCATCGACTGTGTGGCTATGTGCGCCAACGACATTGCCTGCTCGGGCGCGCAGCCGCTGTTCTTTTTAGATTACATTGCCGTGGGCAAAAACTACCCCGAAAAGGTAGCCCAAATCGTGTCCGGCGTGGCCGAGGGCTGCGTGCAGGCCGGCTGCGCCTTAATCGGCGGCGAAACCGCCGAGATGCCCGGCTTTTATCCCGAGGATGAGTACGATTTGGCCGGTTTTTGCGTTGGCCTGGCCGACCGCAGCAAGATTGTAGACAGCGCCAACCTGCAAAAGGGCGACGCTATTGTTGCCATTGCCTCTTCGGGCGTGCACTCCAACGGTTTTTCGCTGGTGCGCAAGGTATTTAACGTAAAAGAAGAAAATTTAAAAATCCATATCTCTGAGCTGGGTAAAACCCTG
This sequence comes from uncultured Eubacteriales bacterium, assembly GCA_964620235.1. GTDB lineage: Bacteria > Bacillota > Clostridia > Oscillospirales > Acutalibacteraceae > CAZUJI01. The sequence goes on along the minus strand of CAZUJI010000059.1, from coordinate 2,426 downwards.
GGCGAAGAGCTGCTCACCCCCACCAAAATTTACGTAAAGGCGCTGCAGGCCTTAATGAAGGAGGTACCCGTACACGCGGTATCGCACATTACCGGCGGCGGCTTTTACGAGAATATTCCCAGAATGTTAAGCGACGGCTACAAGGCTGTAATTCGCCGCAGCGCGGTAGAGATTCTGCCTATTTTTAACGTGCTGGCCAAAACCGGCAATATTCCCGAGCGGGATATGTTCAACACCTTTAATATGGGCGTTGGCTTAATGGTTGCCGTTCCGGCCGACCAAGCCGACGAGGCGGTGCGCATTATCAACGCCGCAGGCGAGCGAGCCTATATCGTGGGCGAGATTCAAGCCGGCGACAAGCAGGTAGAAATTCTGTAGAGGTGAGTGCCTTGAATATAGCAGTTTTGGTTTCGGGCGGGGGTACCAATTTGGGCGCTCTGATAAAAGCCCAACAAGCGGGCGAGCTGGGTGGCGGCAAGATTGTTTGCGTCATCTCCAGCAAGCCGGGGGTATTTGCATTAGAGCGGGCCAAAAATGCCGGTATACCCGGCGAGGTTTTGCCCGCCGAGGAAAAAGAGCAGGCTCTGCTGGATTTATTGGCAAGCTATAAGGCCGATTTGGTAGTTCTGGCAGGGTTTATGACCATTTTGGGCAGCCGCGTTATTGCGGCCTACCCCAACCGCATTATCAATATTCACCCCGCGCTGATTCCCAGCTTTTGCGGCAAGGGCTACTACGGCCTGCGGGTGCATAAGGCAGCGCTGGAGTACGGCGTAAAGGTCAGCGGTGCTACGGTGCATTTTGTAAACGAGATTCCCGACGGTGGCGCCATTATTTTGCAGCAGGCAGTGCCCGTGCAGGAGGGGGACACCCCCGAGGCCCTGCAGCAGCGCATTATGGAGCAGGCCGAGTGGAAACTGCTGCCCCGCGCAGTAAAGCTGTTTTGTGAAGGCAAGATTACAGTAGAAGATAATAAAACCAGAATATTGGAGGACTGATTATGGCAGGCTTGGCAAATTTAGAGCAACTGTTAAAAAACAACACCTACCCCGGCCGCGGGATTGTGGTTGGCAAAAGTGCCGACGGCAAATGCGCCGTTACCGCCTATTTTATTATGGGCCGTAGCGAAAACAGCCGCAACCGCGTATTTGTAAAAGAGGGTGAGGGTATTCGCACCCAGGCTTACGACCCCTCGAAGTTAGCCGACCCGTCGCTGATTATTTACGCCCCCGTACGGGTGCTGGGTGAGCAAACCATAGTAACCAACGGCGACCAGACCGACACGATTTTTGACGCGTTACGTTGCAGCCAATCCTTCGAATCGGCGCTGCGCACCCGTTGCTTTGAGCCCGACCCGCCTAACTACACCCCCCGCATTTCGGCCATTTTAACGGTAAAAGACAATATTTTAACCTATAAAATGTCCATTTTAAAAAGCCATATGGGCCGCCCCGAGGGCAACCAACGCTTCTTTTTTGAGTACGACGCTCCCTTCGCGGGGGAGGGGCACTTTATCCACACCTACGACGGTGACGGCAACCCCATTCCCACCTTCTCGGGGGTACCCACCGCAGTAGAGCTGTCCGGCGATATCGACGCCTTTACCAATATGCTTTGGGAGTCGTTGAACGAAGATAATAAAGTGTCGCTGTTTGTGCGGTATATTCCCTTAGACGGCGGCAAGAGCGAAACCCGGATTATCAACAAAAACGTGTAGAGAGGTAGAGTAAAATGGCTAAAGAATTAACGTTAAAATACGGTTGCAACCCCAACCAAACCCCCGCCCGCATTTTTATGCAAGAGGGCGAGCTGCCCATCGCCGTGCTCAGCGGTCGTCCGGGCTATATCAATTTATTAGACGCCTTTAACAGCTGGCAGCTGGTTTGCGAGCTTAAGGCCGCTACCGGCCTGCCTGCCGCTGCTTCTTTTAAGCACGTTAGCCCTGCAGGCGCTGCCATTGCGGTAGAAATGAGCGAGACCTTAAAGAAGATCTACTTTGTGGACGATTTAGAGCTGTCGCCTATGGCCACCGCCTACGCCCGTGCCCGCGGCGCCGACAGAATGTCCTCGTTTGGCGACTGGATTGCCCTGTCGGACACCTGCGACGTGCAAACCGCTACCTTAATCAAGCGCGAGGTATCCGACGGTGTGATTGCCCCCGCGTATACCGACGAGGCCTTGGAAATTTTAAAATCCAAGCGCAAGGGCAACTACAATATTATTCAAATCGACCCCAATTACGTGCCCGCGCCTATTGAGCACAAAGACGTATTTGGCATTACCTTTGAGCAGGGTCGCAACAACGTGCAAATCACCAAGGATATGTTAGAGAATATTGTTACCCAAAACAAAGACCTGCCCGAGAGCGCCAAAAACGACCTGCTGATTGCTTTAATTACCTTAAAATATACCCAGTCTAACTCGGT
>CAZUJI010000058.1:0-7695 GCA_964620235.1 uncultured Eubacteriales bacterium | reverse complement strand
TCATCCGAGTTTTGCTTTGCAAAACCCACCTTCCCCTCAAGGGGAAGGCTTTTCTCTTAACCCCCATCAAACCACGCGACAGTTCGCTATGTTTTCTTATACAAAAAACCTCTCCTGCAACGGAGACACTTCATAAAGAAGTAGTCTCCGTTTTTTCTGTGCAAAGAGAAAATGCCACTTTCAAACAGAAAGTGTCGATTTTTATATAAAAAGAAAGTAGGGAGAACACTTCTTTACGTAGTGTCTCCCTACGGCGGCCTCCCTTTACACAAAAAGGCTAAGAGGTACGGCTTTTATTCTCCTTTATATTTGCGACGGGTGGCCAAACCGCCACGAATGTGCCGCTCGCTTTTATTTTGGTCTAACACCAGCTTTACCTGACGGTACAGCCCCGGGTGGCTAAACCGCAGCCGCTCGGTTACGTCTTTATGTACGGTAGATTTGCTGATGCCGAATTTTCCGGCAGTGGTGCGAACGGTGGCCTTATGCTCGGCAATATACTCCCCCAGCACCACCGCGCGCTCCTTGGTGGCTTGCTTCATACAATCAACTCCTCAACGGGCTTACTGTATTGTATGAAAAAATTTTACAAAGTATGAATTAAAAGCCAACGCCCTGCGGATTTCTCCGCAGGGCGTTTTTTATGGGGTTTTAGATTTCCTCGGCGGGTCTTTTTTTGCCTTTAAGGGAGGTGCCCAGCAGGGCGCCGCCGCTTACAAACAGCAGAGCCAGCCAAAGGGCGAAGCTTGCGTTGTCGCCGGTTTTGGGGTTCTCTCTGTCGTCGGGCATAGGAACCGGATCGGGGATGGGGGCGGTGTACTTGTTGGTAAAGCTTACGCCGCCTACGCTTTGGGTACCCTTTTGGTAGGTGTATTCTACCCTAAAGGTGCCGTCTAAATTGTCAGTTACAACCGCTTTTACGGTGTACACGGCGGTGTCGTAGGTAATGCCTTTGGCATTGCCCTGCACCTCGCGCACGGTGTACAGGTACTCGCCGGCTGCATCTACTGCAATGCCTGCGAAGGCAAAGCCGCCGCCCAGCGCGTTTTTCACGGTTTGTAATTTCACATTATTGCTGTCGTACAGTTCAAAAGCAAACTCCTCGGCGGCCAGGGTACGACCCTCCAGCACCTTGGTACCCGAAATCTCAATATGGGTGGTGGCAGCCTTGTAGGTGTTGTTGAATTGCAGGGTGTCGGCCATATTGCCGGTTAACGCATTGCCGTTGACCTTTAAGGTGGCTACCAGCTGACCGTTCAGGTCGTCGGTTACGGTAACCTCTACCTTGTACTCGGTGCGGTCGGCGGTGATGCCCTTTTCGTCCAGCTCGTCTTCAACGATTACGTAGTGGTAGGTGCCTGCTTGGGCAAACCGCTCGGCGGCAAAGTCAATTTTGCCGGTGCCGTCGGCTTGCAGAGCCAGGGCAACGTCGTCTTGCACCAGGGTGCTTTGGTTGTAGGCATAGGTAGCGTCGGTTTTGTGTAAATCAAACTTAAACTCGCCGTCTGCCAAATCTCTGCCCACCAAGGTCTTGGTGGCGGTAAAGGCTACCTGCGCCGCCGCAGCGGTATAGGTGTTGTTAAAGACAATCGCGCCGTTGGCGGTGATGTTTTGATAGGAGGTTACCTCGGTAAGCACGCCGCCTACCTCTTGCTTGGTAACGGTGCCCTTGTGCAGCTGCTTATCGGCAATCGAAAGCACGCCGCTGTCGTCCTGCACCACTTCTAAGCGAATATGGAAGGAGGAGTTGTCGTAGGTTACGCCGTTGGCATCGCCGGATTTCTCCACAATCTTGTAGTGGTAGATGCCGGCATTGGTTAAGGTAACCGCAGGGAAGCGGAACTGACCGCCTGCATTGTTTTGCACAGGTTCGCCGATTTGCTGGCCGCTGGCAGCGTTGATTAAAGCAAAGCTAAACTCGCCTGCCTGCATCGGGCGACCGGTCAACGCCTTGTCGCCGCCAAAATCTGCGTAAATATCGTAGGTAATGGGGGTGGGAACAAAGCCGTTGCGGAAAAGGATTTCACCGGAGGCTAAGCCGTTTTTCTTCAACTCTACCTCGGCCGATAGTACGCCCTGCGAGTTGTCGGTTACGGTTACGGTTACGGTGTAAACCGATTCGTCGTAATCGTAGTTGGCAATGCCGCCGTTTTGCTCGGTAATCTCGTAAACGTAGGTGCCGACCTTGGCGTAATTGATTTTACCAAAGGTAAAGCCGCCCTTTGCATCGTTTTTAGCGGTTAACGAGGTGGGAACGGGGGCGCCTGCGGTAATGGGCCGCAGAACAAAGGTAAACTCGTCTGCCTGCAGGGTTTTGCCGGTAAGCAGCTTGGTGCCTTGCAGGGTCAGCTGGGCATCGGTGGCGTCGTAAACGTTGGTAAATACCATATTTTCTACGTTTGCGGTGCCGTTGTGCAGGGTGGCGGTGGCGGTAATGGTTTGGTTGCCGTTGTCGGCCACGGTAACGGTAACGGTGTATACGGTGCCGTCGTAGGCAAAGCCGCCAATACCGTTATTCTCCTCGGTTACGGTGTACACGTAGGTGTTGCCCTTGTGGGCATCGCCAAACTCAATGGCTCCAAAGGCAAAGGAGCCGTTTTGGGCGTTTTGTACGCGGGTTTCGGCGGGCAGGGGTGCGCCTGCGGTAACGGCCGACAGCACAAAGCTGAACTCGTTGGCGTTTAACACGCGGTCGCCCGAAATAACCTTATTGCCCGAGATGGTCACAAAATCCGAGGCCGAGGGCACGTATTCGTTTACAAATACGGGGCCCGTATAGCCTTGCGGAATACCGTGCATCAGGATTTCGGCCGAAATAGTGCCGTCTAAATCGTCGGTTACGGTAACCTCTACTTTGTATACCGTTTCGGCATACTTAATATTGTTGATAATTTCACCACGGTGGATTTCGGCCAGATAATAGGTATAGGTATTGCCTACGTCTTGGGCCGAGTAGCTTAAGGTAATGGCTACTGTGCCTGCCGCGTTGGTAATGCCCGATTTTAAAAGCTCGTTGGCATCGCCCACAGCGGGGTCGGCATCGTATAGGGCAAACTGGTAACCGCTCAAAGCGTGGTCGCCGTTCATTTGCTTAATAATGGGAATGGTCACAGAGGCGGTACCGGCCGGAGTGTATACGTTATTAAAGTTGGCGCTCACCAGCCAGTTGCCGCTAACGGCGGTGTTCAGCTCGTTATTTACGGCAATAATATCCAAATCGCCGTCCATACCCTCGTCGGCCACCACAACCGAGAAGCGACGCTCGGCGGTATCGTAGGCCACGCCGCCCTGGGTGCCTATCTGCTCGGTAATGCGGTAATAATAGGTGCCGGCGGTGGTGTATTGCTGTGCCGTTAAGGCATAGGTAAAGCGTTTTTCGGCATCGGCAGCCGAGATGGTCTTGGTGGCCAATACGGTGCCGGTAGCACGGCCGATATTTAAGGACTCTAACACAAAGGTGTAGCTTTCGCCGTTTAACCAATGGGTGCGGTTGCCGCTGATTTGCTTGGTAACCAGCACGCTTACGTCGGCGCCGTTTGTGGCGGTGGGAGCGTAGGTGTTGACAACCAAGGCCTGGTCGTTGGCGGTGGCGTCAATCACGCCACTTACACGGCTATCGGCTGCGTTAAAGCTAAAGCCGGCGGGGATATTCGTCTCGGTAACGGTGTAACGGGTCTCTTCGGGGATACCGCGCAGGATAAAGGATTTACCGTCGGTTAACCGCACCGTAAATTTGCCGTTGGCGGGTACGGTAACGGTGCCGCCGGTGGCCGCAAAGGTGCCCGATACGGGGTTGTCCGCGGCATCGGTTAAGGCAACCTCTAAGGTAAACTGCAGGCTGTCGTTTACGTCTACGGTATTGCCCTGTGCATCTACTACCTGCTTGGTAATCACTAAGTCGCCCTCGCCCATAGCGGTGTTTACAAAGCGAACGTCGTCAACGTAATACTGTGCAACGGTGCCCACGGCGGCCTTGCCGGTGGCGGTGCCGTTTACGTGCACCGATTTTACCTTGTAATCGTCATTGGTAGAAATTTCTTCTACGGTGTACTCGGTGCCTGCAGGTAAACCAATCAACCACAGGGATTGGTCTTTTTTCAGCTCAACCTCGTACACGCCGTTTACAAAGTTGGCGCTTGTGGGTTGGCCGTTGGGGGTTTGGTCTAAGGCGGTAATCCAGCTGTCATAGCTGCCGCTTACGTTGGCGGTTACGCGGAATTTGAAGGTATCGGAGGTGCCGTCTTCAAAGATATCCACGGTTTTAGAGATTTGAATACCCGTAGCCGGCGCCACCGACAGTAAACCGTTGTTGCCTAAGTTCATATCTACGTAAACGGTGTTGTTTTGCTCGGTTAAGTAGGGGTGGAATACCATTTTAGCCGAGTTGGTGGCGTTTACGGCCTTTTGCTCGTCGTACATTTGCAGCTCGCGAGCGGGGGTGCCCTTGGGCACTACCCAAGCGCCGGTATTTTGCTTGTCTAAGGTTTCAAAGTTGGCTTGCCAGCCGTTGTCTATGGCGGCCTTTACCGATGCAGCCGACATCTTCTCGTAGAAGAATACCGGGGTGGTCTCGCCGTCTTTAAAGATGTAACGGCGGTGGTAATACTCGCCGCCCTCGGTTAAGCCCTCAGCCTGGGTAACCAAGGCGTATTGGTCTTGGCCGGTCTTTTTAAACACGGCCGAGTCAAAGGTAAAGTAGAACCGCTCGTTCTCTTTATTGGGGGTAAATTCGGCCAGAGCGGTAATATGCTCGTCGTGGGTGGGGGCCGAAATATCAAAGTAGTTGTTCCAGAACAGTCTGGTATGGCCGTCGGCGGCAAGGTGGGCGCCGTCGGTAATGCGGGTAATGTTAAACTCGTTTAAGTCCGCGCGCAGGCCGGTCTCGTAAACCAGGCGAATGGGCGAAACGTTGGGGTCCTCAACTGCAACGCTTACGTTGGTGGCTTCGTCAACGTTGGTGCCGGTTAAGGTGATTTTATAGGTAACCATCGGCACCAAGGCGGCGGGAATCTTCCAGGAAACGGTTTGCACGCCGGTGGCGATATCGGTACGCACCTGCACCGTCATATACATCATATCCGAGTTTTTAATGCTGCCGTTGGTCTCGCCCAAAAAGCCGTAGGACATCATTTTGTAAACGGCCCCGGCGGGTGCGGCGGCGGTGGAAGCCTCGTTCCAATGGCCAAGATAGGTGCCGTCGGCCTTGGCATACCAACCGATATAGTTGGACCAGGTGACTTTACCGTTTTGGCCTACCGCATAGTGCAGCTGGCCTGCATCGTAAGCGGCTTTTACCAGCAGCTGCGCGTCCACCGTATCGGCAATGCCCAAGCGGGTCTTTACCGATGCAATAAACGCGTCGCCCAGGGCGGTGGGGTTGGTGGGGGTACCTAAGCCGTTTTCGCCGGTGTCGGCCAGCTTCGAGGCCATCATATGGCCGTCAAACAGGGTATTGCCCAGCAAAATGCCGTTTACCTGCTTAACCTCCATATATTCGCCCAGCTGGTCGGTGAATTCAACGTAGCCCGAAAAATCCGGGTTGCCGCCCTCTAAATGGGTGGGGTAGTAGCGGCTTTGCAGAATAATCTCGTCTACAATATCCTTAAAGGCGTCACTCAGGCCGTTTTGGGCCGAAGCGGCAAAATATTTATCTACGTAAGATTTAGAGCTTGCATAGGAGTTTTTGTAAACCGTTACGTTAGAAAAGCTGTTGGCATTGCCGGTGTTGATGGACTTTACCCGCACCTGCATGCTGTTGCGAGCATTGTAGGTGGACCACAGGGTATCGGTAACGGTAGAAGCGTCGGGGTTTAATACGCTGTAGGCAATGTCGCCGGGCTCAACGGTGTCGTCGTTGTCGTAGGAAATGTTGAAGCCCAGGGTGTAAAACAGGCTGCGGCCCGCGCCGTCGGCGGATTTTACCTTATACTTGTTCTCAATACGGTTTTTTACGTAGGCCGCCGTTAACTGTACCAAAAAGCCTTGGCCGGCGGTCATATTGGTCTCGGAGCCGTTGCCGGCGTTGGAGCCGCTGTATCTTCTGTTGTTAACGGTGTAGCCGGAGTTCTCTACGTCGTCAAATTGGCTGGTGCCTACGGTGGGGGCGCCGTCGGACATTAAAACCACGATGGGCATACGGTGCTCGCCCTTTTGCCAGTTGTTGTCGGCAATGTAAATATCGTCGTCGGGAACTTCGCTGAAGATTTTCCAGGCTTCCCACAGGCCGGCCTGAATATACGTGCCGCCCACTACGCTTTTAGAGGCGTTAAAGTTGGGGTTTTGGGTTTGACCCTCAACGCGTACGTTGTCGTTTACCGAAACGGTGTTGTTGCTTGCAACCAAATAGGCGTTGTTGCGGGTGGTGTAGCGACCCAAGGGCAGCAAGCGGGTAACGCTTTGGCTGTAGCTGGAGGAATTGTTGTTGTTGGCGGCCGAGTACAGCACCACGCCCACGCGGTTGTTTTTATTGATGCTTAACAGCTGGGTAATGGCGTTGTTGGTGGCGGTTACCAAATCGCCCTCGTCCTGGTTCATCGATCCCGATACGTCTAAAATCAAAACCGTATCGGTGGGCACGGTAGAGTAGCCTACCACCTCTTTGTTGGCGGCCAAGGCCGACAGAGCGGTTAAAAAGTTGCGGTCATTGTCTAACATAACGATACCGCTGTTGTTTAAAGCGGTGGCATCGGTAAGCACCGACTTGTCGGTCCATACGCCGCCGGCATTTGCGGTATTTAAATTGTTCAGGTCAAAATACTTTTGCCAGCCGTTTAAGGTGTTGGCGTCGGCCACCCGATTATAATGGGGGTTGTCACCCTCGGCGGCCAGAGCCATCACCGGCAGGCAGGACAAAAGCACTGTCAGGCATACCACTAAACTGATGATTCTTTGTAAAAGCTTGTTGTTTTTCATTGTTGTTCCTCCGTAAATAGGTTTATGGGTTTCGGGTGGGCGCTTGTTACTACATCGTGGGTTACACACGCTGCACCACCTCCAAATTCTCACTTGGCTTAGCCCTTGCGGGGCAGGTACATAAGCCAAACAGCTCTTCGTGCTTCGTAAAGTAAATACATTCGGCGCAGCTGTCGCCACCGGCTGAGCCCTCGTAGCTGCCGCAGACGTCTTGCATAGCCGTTACAACCGGCGTACCGTTGGCGGTGTAGCGTGGCTCTTTCGCAAGGTCGGGGTAAATGGGCATTGGCTCGTTAAAGGGACTGTGCCGCTCAAACTCCTCGTAGTAGCCGTAATACAGCTCAAAGCTTACGTCGGCCACCATTACCTTTTTATATAGGTCGCCTTCCTTTGGCGCTGACGCGGCAACCGCGTTTTTGGATAGTAAAGATGTAAGCATAGGCGCTCCTTTCTGTCTTTTTGGGCAAAAAGAAAAATCTGTCATACTTTCGTTATCAAAAGTATAACAGATTGTTTTTTAGGGCGGTATTCCCCAAACCTTGATTTTTTGGCCATATTTTTCAGGCCGTTTGTGACCGATTTTAAAAAATTTCGGTTACGCGCCTATGGCCGGTTTTTTTATAAAAAGGCGGCAAATTCTTCGCGAGTTACCCCCGTTTTGCCCGAAACGTTGCTAATGGCCTGCTTAACTGACGACACCGACATATGCAGCTTTTCGGCAATTTCGCTGTTTTTCATACCAAAGGCGGCCAGCTTGGCCACGCTGCGCTCTTTGGGGGCCAG
>CAZUJI010000057.1:0-7738 GCA_964620235.1 uncultured Eubacteriales bacterium | reverse complement strand
AAATCAGAAAACATTTTCAGTAAATGGGATGTTACAATTAAGTTGAATTTACAGACAGGAGAATGCAAAATGAAAGCAGTTGTATTGTATGGGCCAAAACAAGTAAGCTTGGGAGAGCTGCCCGTTCCGGAATTGAAACCGGGCGAGGTTCGCACGCGGGTTGCCTATTGTGGCATTTGCGGCAGTGATTTTCACAAGGTGGCGGGGAAGCAGAATACCCGCGCCATTACCTATCCCGTGGCGCTTGGCCACGAGATAAGCGGCGTTGTAGAAGCCGTGGGTGAGGGCGTTACCGACTTTAAAGCAGGCGACCTTGTGACGGTGGACCCCAACTGGAGCTGCGGAGAGTGCTATTACTGCAAAATCGGAAAGAGTTCTCTTTGTGAGCGCTCCCGCGGAGTCGTCAAGGGGATGGCAGAGACGGTTACTGCTCCGCAAAAAAACGTGTATCACTTGCCTAAAGGATTGTCTTTGCGTGATGCGGCGTTGGTGGAACCCGTTGCCTGTTGTTTGAGAGGTCTGGATTTGTTAGAAATGCGCGCCGGTGAGAGAGTGGCGCTGGTTGGCTTTGGTGCCATTGGCGCTATTATGTTCTCCTTACTTAAAAACAGCGGCGCAGGCGAGATTATCGTGGTGGAATACAACGAGGCGAGAAAAGACCTGGCTATGGAAATGGGCGCTGCTGCATTCTTTGGTGCTAAAGACGGCGATGCGCTTTCAGAGTATGCCCGTTTAAACCCCATTGACCGCGTGGTTGAATGCGTAGGCAACAGCGCGGCGCAGCAAACGGCTTTGTCCATTGCAGGCAAAGGCGCAACGGTGGTAATGTTCGGCGTTAGTGATGCGGCGGAAAAACTGGAAGTGTCTATGTATGATGCATTTGTCAAGGAGCTGACCATTCGTACCTCCTTTATAAATCCCCACACCACCCAACGTGCCATTCGGTTGTTGGCCTCCGGCGCCATTGATACCGAGCAGATCATCTCTCGCACCATTTCAATGGAGGAAGCGGTGGAGGAATTTGCCACGCCAAGATACAGTCGTCTCGGCAAGGTGCTGGTGGAGGTTGACCCTCCGCTGTCTTGCGCTGAGAAAGGTAGTATGATATAATGATGACGGTGCTTGAGCACCGTCATTTTGCAATAGAGGAATGATGGAATGAATTGTTTCACCGAAAAGCAGCTCACTGACTCTGAACGCGCTGTGATTGAATATATAAATCGGCAACAATGTATCATCAATCTGCTTTCCATTGAGGACGTGGCGCAAGGTGCCTTTGTATCCAACAGTACCGTTTCCAGAGCCATCCGTAAGTGCGGCTTTGCCTCTTTTTCCGAGATGAAGTATCGCCTTTCCGAAAAGACCGAGAGCGACTCGGCCGAGTACAAGATGAACCGTGTGCTTTCTAAATCCTATGCGGAATGTGTTGAAACGATCAAGCAAATTGACATCGGGTCTGTGATGGAGATCGCACGGTTGATCCGTGAGGCATCGGCGGTATATCTGTTGGCCAACGGCCTGACCGCTTTGATTGCCAACGAGTTTGCCATTCAGCTGCAATGCCAGAAGATCAAGGTGTGCGTGATCTCGGATTCGGAAATGATGCGAAAGATGGATTTGTTTGCAACCAAGGGAGATCTGGCTTTCGTGCTTTCGGTGAAAAATTCCACACCGGAGCTATCTATCGGACTCCGATTGGCAAGAAAGGTAGGGGCCAAGACGGTAGGCTGTTGCTGTACAAAAGGGACGGTGCTGGACGAGTTGACGGATATAATGCTTTACGGCTACAGTCAGCCGATTTATCCCAACCGTATTTTCGGTGGTACCTCCCGTCTGGCGCTGATGATTATGACCCGCACCATCGTCGAATATATGGCAAGTGAAGAAGAGCAAGCCTAAACCTTAATAACTTTCTTGTTTCTTCTTCCGTTCAATACAGCTTTACAGAAAGCACCCCAATTGGGGTGTTTTTTTATCCCCATTTTACCACTCCCCCAAAAAAATCAACCGAACGGCGAAAAAACCAACATTTTTATTTTTGGTATGCTATTATGTATGCACAGGAGGTGACCAAATGGAATTCAAGCTTATTATTGACCCCACAGTGCCCCAGCAGGTGGTGGTAACTGCCAAAGAGCGCTCGCCCTTTACCGACCAATTGCAGCTGCTGGTAATGGAGCACAACGGCACCGACAGCGTTGCGGCTTTTGGGCAGGACGATTGGCAAATGCTCCCCTTTGCGCAGATAGAGTGTATTACCGTGGTTGACGGCAAAACCTACGCCATAGCTACCGACGGTCAGCAGTATCGGCTCCGTCAGCGGCTGTGCGAGCTGGAGCCGCTGTTGCCCGGGTGCTTTATCCGCATCCATAAATCGGCTTTGGCAAATCAACAGCATCTACAGCGGTTTGCGGCAGGCTTTGGCGGCGCGGTAGACGCTCTGTTTAAAAGCGGGCACAAAGAGTACGTTTCTCGCAGGTGCTTTGCAGAAATAAAAAGGAGGTTTTTTAGAAAATGAAAAAATACGTTAAAGAGTTTGTTCGGCGCGGCTTAATGATTGCCGCCCTTGGCCCGGTGGTGTTGGCCGTTATTTACGGTATTTTAGGCGCCACCGACCAGGTGCTTCATCTGACCCCCGGCGAGGTGTGCCGCGGCATTTTAAGCATAACGGTTATGACCTTTATTGCCGCGGGTATTACAAGCGTGTATACCGTCGAGCGGTTGCCGGTTGCTTCGGCCGCTCTGCTGCACGCAGGGGTGCTGTATTTAGACTATTTACTGATGTACCTATTCAACGATTGGATTCCCAAAAACAGCGCCGGCATCGGCATTTTTACCGCCGTATTCGTGGCGGGCTACGCCCTGATTTGGCTGATAATCTACCTTACCATTCGGTCTAAAACCAAAAAAATCAATCAAACTATGCAAAGCTAAGGCAAAATATACTCGCACCGTCGTTGGCGCGGGTATATTGCTTTTCTGCTTATTTTATGGTACAGTAAAATAAAGGACGGTGAGGATATGAAAAGGGTAATTATGTGTGCGCTGTGCGTTATTTTGTTTTTATCTATAACCACATCTGCATGGGCTTGTCCCGGTATTAACGGGTTTTGTTGTAGAGTTGAAGAAGAGAATATGCCCGTAGGTGCAGTGTACGTTGATTTATTGCTGCCGATTTCGTCTGCGGATGAGGAATATACACCGTACAATGCGTCGGTTGGGCAAAAATTTGCTATTGCCGAGGATAGCGAGATTGTGCGCTATAGCGAGGGCGGCTACCAAAGTTATGCTTTTCATATTAAAAATGCACAGCCGTCTATTGCGCCGGAACAAGCCTGTAATTTAGTAATGGACGCCGAATTATTTAAAAAAGAAACAGAAAGGCGTGACCTTTTTACGTCAATGCATTTTGGTGGATACGCCTCTGAGGATAAAACCAAGGTGTTTGTGCGTAAAAAAGTAGCGTATTTATCTGAAGATAAGGCGAAAATAGATGCTTTTTGTGCGCAACACAACCTACAAATAGAGTGCGAGCCTTATTTGCATTTGTATTACGCAACCAATATGGATGGAACCGCTTGTGACTTTGAGTCTTATATAAAAAAATATAAATATGCCAAAGTAGCCTATTTAGATGCCGAGGGTAACATACTGGCTGTAACAAAAAAGGGTAAAATGCATCACAAGGGGCTATTCGTTTCCAAATACGCAGAATTTTATTTATCCGGCACCGAATTGACTGTGGATGTGCAGATGGGGATATCCTCGTTTGGTGCAGCGGTGTTGATTGGGATAGTGCTTATATTATTTATAGGATTTATCACGCTTTGTATATATTTTGTATATTGGCTTATACGGCACGGTAACAAGCCAAATTTTGAGCCTTGGGATTATAAATAGCGGTTTTTCATTGCGCTTTTAAACGTTTTGTGGTACAGTAGTACCAAAGGATGGTGTTCTTGTGAAGAAATTTATACTTTGCTTATTGTGCGCGGTGCTGCTGCTTTCGGTGGCAACCCCTGCGCTGGCCTGCCCCGGGGAAGAGGGCTTTACCTGCTGGATTTTAGAGACCGAAATGCCGGCGGGCGCGGTGTACGTAGATCTGCTGCTGCCTCTAAAGTCTACCGACGAGGGGTATACGGCCTATAACCAACAAAACGGCCAAAAATACGGTCTGGCAGAAGATAGCCCCATTGTGCAGTACAGCCAAGACGGCTACCAAAGCTACGCCTTTCACGTGCAAAATGCCTGCCCCACCCTGGCGCCGCTGCAAATTTGCAAGGTGACTATGCCCAGAGAGCTGTTTATTGACGAAATTCGCAAAGAAACCCTGTTCACCTTTGAAAATTACGCCTACCAGACCTCGGCCGACGAGGACCCTGCAGAAAAAGAACTGATCGTGGCCGACAGTCGGTACCCCTATCAGTCGGGCAAAAAAGCCGAGATAGATGCCTTTGCCCTGCGGCACGGGCTAACCCCCAACTACGACCCGTATTTGTACCTAAACTACTGTCTTGCCGGCCCCGACGCTACCCCCGAGCAGGTAACCGCCCTTACCAAAAAATGGGGCTACGCCAAGCTGGCCTATTTAGATGCCAAGGGCAATATATTGGCCGTAACCGACGTGGGCAAAATGCATCACAAGGGCTTGTTTGTAAATAAAAAGACGGTGTTTACCGCCTACGGCCTGCACATTGACGAAGAGCTCAGCTACAAAATGGCCCCCTTTAGCTTTGGGTTTATTGGGGTGGTGTTTACCCTTTTGGTGCTGGCCTTTGGGGTGTTCTTTGTAAAGGGTGCTTTAAAAATTATTCGGCAAAAAAAGCAAGAAAAATAATCAAATTGCTTTTTTAAAACCAATATGCTACAATAATAAAAAACAAAAAGGGGTAGAGATTATGAAACAGCAAAACAAAGCCGTAGGGGTTATTACGGCAATTTTAGCAACCTTACTTAGCATTGCGTTCGTTTTGGTTACCTTTGCAACCGCCGTGTTTGGCTCGGTTACCTCCATTGCGCAGCCCTCTAATTTGGCCAACGTGGTGCAAACCACCGACATTGCGCCTATGCTGGGCGAGGTGTCTGAAGAAGGCACCTTTGACCTTGGCGGTGTAGAGGTGCCGGTGGAGCTGGTAAACGAGGTTATGGCCAGCGAGCCGGTGCAAGAGATTTTGTCTACGTACACCGAGAGTGTTTCGGCTGTGCTTACCGGCAAAGCGCTGCCTGAGGGCTTAACCGCCGATAAATTGCGCGCCCTGGCCGACGAGCATTTAGACGAATTGGTGGATATGGTTGGTCAGCATATAGATTTGGGCGCCCCCAAGGAAGAGATTGTTACCGAAGTTAAACAAATGATTAACGAGAACGCCGAAGAAATGGTGGCCTCAATGCCCACACCTGAGCAAATCGTGGAGCAAATGGATATTCCCACCGAGACCTTAAGCACGATGCAGTTGGTGTTTGGCCCCACCGTAATTACCGTTTTAATTGCCCTTTGCGTTGTGCTGGCGCTGCTTATTCTGGTTTGCCGTCTGCGCCGCTTTGGTTGGATGCTTTGGATCGGTATCGACAGCATCATCGTAGCCGTTTTGGTGGCCGTTGTGGGCGCCGGTAGCGGCATTGCGCTGTCTATGCTCCAAGACCAAATGGGTCAAGCCGCCGGTGTGGCAAACTCTGCCGTAGGCGTGGTTACCAACCAATTGTGGCTGGCCGCCGCTATTTTGTTAGCCGTTGGCGTAGCCGGCATTGTGGTATGCTGCGTAATTCGCTCTAACGCCAAAAAGAAGTTGGCCTTAGCCGCCGCAGCCGAAGCTGCCCTGCCGGTAGAAGAAATTGCCGCTCCCGCACAAGAGGCTGTACAGACCGAAGTGGTTGCCGAAGCACAGCCTGCAGAAGAGGTACAAGCACCTACCGAAGAATAATCGGTAAAAATAAGTTTACAAACCGCCGTATTGACCTACGGCGGTTTTGCTTATATAATGAGAGTAGAAATTTTGCAAAGGAGTGGCTTTATGCAACAACCCTATGGCTATACCCCCGTGTGGGCCCCCGACCCTATGTGGATGGAAAAGCAGCAGGCGCGCCGCATTGGCAACAGTGTGGGCGGCGTAATGCTGATTGTTGAGGGCGTTATGGTGGCGCTGTCTTTTGTTATCTCTATTGTGTTGGGGTTTATGCCCGACGGAATGGAGCTGTATAATCAGCCCATATTCCAGTGGTCGTACCAAATTGCCGCTTCTTTGTTTATGTTTACGCTGCCCTTTTTATTGGTGCCGATTATGGCTAAAACGCGGCTACGCCGGGTGTTTGCCGCAGGGCGGGTGCGCCCTGAATTGTTTATCTCGTTGGTGTGTTTGGCTATGGGGGTTGCCGCCCTGGGCAACTACGGCTCCGGGCTCTTAAGCCAGATTACCGACAGCTTAGGCATCGACGGCGCCGACATTTCGGACTTAGGCACCCCCGAGGGGTCTTTGGGCTTTTTGCTTATGCTGGTGGGGGCCTCGTTGGTGCCCGCCTTGGTAGAAGAATTTGCCATGCGCGGCATTGTGCTGGGCGTGACCCGCAAATATTTGGGGGATACGCTTGGTATATTTATTTCCTCCTTTTTGTTTGCTTTAATGCACCGCAACGTGGCCTCGTTGCCCTTTACCTTTTTGGGCGGTTTGGCCTTTGCCTATATTACCGTGTACGCCAACTCAATTTGGCCGGCGGTGGTGGCCCACTTTATAAACAATTTTTTGGCAACGCTGACCACCCACGCCGAGAAATTTTTGGCCCCCTCTATGGTAGAGCTGTTGTATCTGGGCTATACGCTGCTGTTTGTAACGGCGGGGCTGGTTGGGTTTATCCTTTTTACCAAAAAGCATAAAGATGCCTTTGCCCTGCAGGGGTATAGCGGCCAAGCAAGGCAAAAGCAGGTGGCAAAATGGGTATTTAGCAGCCCTTGTATGGTAATTTATATGGTGCTGTTTGTGATAGAAAGTGTGTTGTTGGCATGGGTGATGTAGAAAAGAATATGCACGAGCAATTTATGCAGGAAGCGTTGCTGCTGGCGCGGCAGGCCGCCGCGGTGGGCGAGGTGCCGGTGGGCGCTGTGATTGTAAAGGACGGTAAAATTATCGCGCGGGGCGAAAATCGGCGAGAGCTGGGCAAAAACGCCCTGCACCACGCCGAAATCTCGGCCATTGACAACGCCTGCAAGGCCTTGGGTGGCTGGCGGCTGCCCGGGTGTGATTTATACGTTACCTTAGAGCCCTGCCCTATGTGTGCAGGGGCCATTATTAACGCCCGTATTCGCCGCGTGGTGTTTGGCGCGTGGGACCCGAAGGCAGGCTCCTGCGGCTCGGTGGTGGATTTATTTGCTCTGCCCTATAACCACAAGCCGGAGTGCATTGGAGGGGTGCTGCAGGAGGAATGCGGCGCCGTTTTAACCGAGTTTTTTAGTAAATTGAGAAAATAAAAAGAACCTACGAAGGGAGATACTTCACAAAGAGGTATCTCCCGTTTTTCTTTTTTATAAGAAAAATGACACTTTCGATTTGAAAGTGTCATAATGGGTTACATATTTTAAAATCACGGGCATTTTTGACTTATCGTACTGCTTCGGTCACCGCGTTTTGGCATAAGCTTGCTTTTTTTCGGCAAGCTTTTTCAACGATTGCCCTGATTTTTTCTTCTGCATGGTAGAGCGCAAAGTAGAGAACTACCGACAGAACACCGTCTGCAAACCAACTTAAAA
>CAZUJI010000056.1:7467-7747 GCA_964620235.1 uncultured Eubacteriales bacterium | reverse complement strand
GCCGCGCACCACGTTGGCCTTGGGCGAGGCACCGACAACGGCACCAATCTCTAACCGCTTGGCCACGTAGCCGGGGTGATACAGCTCGGTTACCTGACCGGTAGCAAGACCGATCTGGTTACCGTAGGAGGAGTAACCGGCAGCAGCGCCGGTGGTAATCTTCTTTTGGGGGAGCTTGTGCGCCATGGTCTGCTCAAAGGGCACCGTGGGGTCGGCTGCGCCGGTAACGCGCATAGCCTGGTATACGTAAGCACGGCCCGACAGCGGGTCGCGAATGGCA
>CAZUJI010000056.1:3236-7457 GCA_964620235.1 uncultured Eubacteriales bacterium | reverse complement strand
GCGCCACCAAAGGGCTCAATCTCGGTGGGGTGGTTGTGGGTCTCGTTTTTAAACTGCACCAACCATTCTTCGGTTTTGCCGTCGATGGTTACGGGCACTTGAATAGAGCAGGCGTTGATTTCCTCCGATTCATCCAAATCGTTCAAATATTCCTGCTTTTTCAGCAGTTTTGCGCCAATGGTACCCATATCCATTAAGGTAATGTTGCGCTTGGTGTCGGCCCCAAACAACTCGGTGCGGGCGGCCAGATATTGCTGCAAAGCATCTTCTAAAACCGCCGAAAGCCCGCCTGGTGCCACCGAGATGGGGTCTAACTTGGTTAAAAAGGTGGTGTGACGGCAATGGTCCGACCAATAGGTGTCAATCACCCGCAGCTCGGTAACCGAGGGGTCACGGTGCTCGGTTTTAAAATAATCGCGGCAGAAGCATAAATCCTCCGCTGTCATAGCAAAGCCCATAGAGCCGTGGTATTCGCCAACCTGCGCGTCGGTCATAGCGGTAAAGCCGGTAACGGTGGCCACGTCGGCCGGTACGCCCAAAACGGTGGTTAAGGTGTCGGGTTTGGCCTCGGCGGCAATGCGGGATTCTACCGGGTTAACCAAATACTGTTGCACGGCGGCAAATTGCTCGGCGGTAATGCCCTGCAAAGCAATCACCTTGGCTGAGGCTACCACCGGGCGCTCGCCTTGGGTCAATAATTGAATACATTGCGCGGCGCTGTCGGCGCGTTGGTCGTACTGGCCGGGCAGATACTCGGTTACAAAGGCCTTCCAATCGGCACCCAAAGCCGGTAACTCGGCATAAACGGTGTCTACCGTGGCCTCTGAGAAAATGGTTTCGGCGGCGCGGTCAAATTCGGCGGCGCTTAAGCCTTCTACGTCGTAACGGTTGAACAAACGCAGCGCGGTAATGTTGCCAAAGCCTAAAGTTTCTTTAATGTCTGACAACATAGCCCGGGCTTCAATGTCAAAACCGGTCTTTTTTTCTACAAATAAGCGTTGAACCATTTGAAAACCCCCATATTGGATTATAGATAAGTCATTATACCATTTTTTGCGTGGTTAGGCAACCATATTTCCGCCAAGAAGCGGCAAATTTTCAAAAAAAATTCTTTATTTGGCAAGCAAAAAGCCGTAGGCGGCCAAAGGCTACCCACGGCAGAGTCTAAACCGTAGCTTTTATTCTTTAATGCTGTGCATTTCCAGTAAGCGATGGCGCTCGTCCCACAGCTTTTGTGACAGGTCTACGTAGTAAGCGTGAGGCTTTTCAAATCGCTGCACCTCTTCCCACAGGGTCTCCACCTGGCGGGCGCGGTACTCTTTAATCTCCTCGGTCTTGGGGAGGCTGTATACGCATTCGCCACCCACAAAAATGGGCTTTTGCAGCCGCCGCGCAATAAAATTCGTTACCTTTTTACGCTTCCAGGTGAATTGCGGGTCAAAAATCTCGTAGGGCTTGGTGTCGTCAATCTCTTCGTTGGCCAAGGTAATCACGTCGGCAATGGCCTTGCCGCTGTCGCGGTCAAATAAGCGCCAAACGGTTTTAAAGCAGGGCAGGGTGATTTTAGAAATGTTCTCGCTGATTTTAATTTTGGGGGTGATTTTGCCGTTGGCAGCTTGGGTGGCCACCAGCTTATAAACGCCGCCAAACACCGCCTCCGACGAAGCGGTAATCAGCCGCTCGCCCACGCCAAAGCTGTCTACCTTGGCGCCCTGCATCAGCATATCCCGAATTAAATATTCGTCTAAAGAGTTGGATACCACAATGGCGCAGTCGGGGTAGCCGGCGGCATCTAACATCTTACGGGCCTTTTTGGTTAAATAGGTAATGTCGCCGCTGTCTATGCGAATCCCCTTGGGGCGGCAGCCTAAGGGCGCCAAAACCTCGTTAAACACCCGTATGGCGTTGGGAATACCCGATTTTAGAGTGTTATAGGTATCTACCAGCAGCACGCAGCTGTTAGGGTATTGCCGCGCGTAGGCGGCAAAGGCATCGTACTCGCAGTCGAACATCTGCACCCAGCTGTGGGCCATCGTACCGCTGACGGGAATCGAAAATTCCTTGCCCGCCTTTACGTTGGAGGTACCGGCACAACCGCCAATGTAGGCCGCCCGGGCGCCGTAGGTGGCGGCGTCGTACCCGTGGGCGCGGCGAGCGCCAAACTCCATAACCGCCCGACCCTGCGCCGCCCGCACAATGCGGTTGGCCTTGGTGGCAATTAAGGACTGATGGTTTACCGTCAGCAGTAGCATAGTTTCAATCAATAAAGCATCTATAGCCTTGGCCCGCACCGTAATAATCGGCTCCCCGGGGAAGATGGGCGTGCCCTCGGGCACCGACCAAACGTCCATCGTCAGCTTAAAGCCTTGCAAATAGGCCAAAAAGTCCTCCGAGAACAGCCCCAACGAGCGGAAGTAGGCAATATCTTCGGCGGTAAAGGACAAATTTTTTAAATATGCAATTACCTGCTCTAACCCCGCCATAATGGCAAAGCCGCCTTGGTCGGGCACGCGGCGAAAGAACATATCAAAATACACCACGGTATCTTTTTTATCCTCTTTGAGCAGGCCGTTGGCCATTGTGGCCTCGTACAAGTCCATTAACATTGATAAGTCGTAACGCATAACAGTCACCTCTGCAATTTATCTGCCGTACAGGCGGTTGAGTTTGTAAAACTTCGTGCGGTCAATGCTGTCCAATTGGTCCTTGGTAATGCGGTAGCTCCAGTTGCCCTTGGCCTTACCGGGGATATTCAACCGCGTGTCGGCCCCGTAAAAGAGCAGATCCTGAATGGGGAAGATAACCAAATTGGCGCGGCTGAGCAGCATGGTGCGCAAAATATTGTTGTACCCCTTGTCCCAGTCCGGGTGGGTGTAGCCGCAATACTCCAGCAGCATTTTGCGGGGGGCGTCGTCTAACTCCCACACGTAGCCCAAAAGCGTATTATTGTCGTGGGTGCCGGTATAGGCCACGCAGTTTTTAATGTAGTTGTGGGGGCGGTGGGGACTGTCCTCCCCGTTTAAAAAGCCAAATTGCAGCACCCGCATACCGGGGAAGCCGCTATACTCTACCAATTCTTCTACCTCGGGGGTAATATCCCCCAAATCCTCGGCAATAATCAGCTTGTCGGGGAAGGCGGCCTTGATTTTGTCAATAAACGCCTTACCGGGGCCGGGGACCCAATGCCCCGCCTTGGCAGTTTTAGCATCGGCCGGTACGCTCCAAAAGGACTCCAAGCCTCTGAAATGGTCAATGCGCACCCCGTCAAACAGAGTGAGCATATGCCCCAAGCGCTCCATCCACCAGCGGTAGCCGTCGGTAGCCATATAGGCCCAGTTGTACAGCGGGTTGCCCCACAGCTGACCCTCGGCGCTGAAATAGTCGGGGGGTACGCCCGCCACGGCGCCGGGGGCGTAGTCTTGGTCTAATAAAAATTGGGCGCGGTTGGCCCATACGTCGGCCGAGTCGTAGGCCACGTAAATGGGTATATCCCCAATAATCTTAATGCCCTTTTCAGCGGCGTAGGCGTGAATTTCCTCCCACTGCTGCAAAAAGGTGTAGTGGATAAACTTCCACATAAATAAAATCTCACCGTCGGTTGTGTGATTGGTCCATTGGGGCCATTCCTTATCGCCGTTTACGGCCTTGTGCATTAAAAAGGTGCAGGCCCGCTCAATTTGCGGCCGCCGGGTAATAAAGGCTTCAATTTCGGCCTTGTTTTGGGCCCGCCTTGCGGCAGACAGCAATAAAGGCAGACGCTCCTGCTCTAAACGCTCAAACTCGCAGGAATAGGGCGTTTTTTGCTCGGCCGCAGCCAGCTCTGCCTTGGTAAGCAGTCCCTTTTGATATAAAAGGTCTAAATCTATGAAATAGGGGTTGCCGCTGAAGGCGCTGTAGGATTTATAGGGTGAATTGCATTCGTCGGGGATGCAAAAGGGCAGCACCTGCCAGTAGGCAAAGCCGCAGTCCTTTAAAAAATCAATAAAATATTTGGCGTTGGCACCAAAGCTCCCGCAGGAATAGGGACCGAACAACGAGGATATATGCATCAACACACCGCTGCTGCGTTGCATAAAAAACACTCCTTTGAATTTACATATAATCAGTATAGCATAACCCGGCCACCCTCGCAATGCTTTTTGCCCGGGTTGACGGCGTTTTTTTCTTGTGTTATACTTTATTTACTGTTTACCGAACAAAATTTTGGGCGGAAAATATTAT
>CAZUJI010000056.1:0-3226 GCA_964620235.1 uncultured Eubacteriales bacterium | reverse complement strand
ACAGGGGGAAGAAATATGTTTGATTTTCATTTACATACCAACGTGTCCTTTGACTCCACCGCCAAGGCCGAGTCTATGGCCCTTGCCGCCAAGGCTGCAGGACTGAAAGAAATTTGCTTTACCGACCATTGGGATTACAACTCCGACCCCAATAAGGCCCACAATCCCTTTGATTTAGCCGCCTACAGCGCCGCCTACGACGGCCTTACGGTACCGGGGCTTACCATTCGCCGCGGGGTAGAGTTCGGCCTTACTGCGTGGAATCGGCCGCAGTTGCAAGAGCTGTTGGCCGCCCGCAAATTTGACTTTGTGATTGGTTCTATGCACTTTGTAGACGGGTGGGACCCCTACGATGCCGAGTATTGGCAAGACAAAACCACCTACCAAGCCTTTTACCGCTATTTAGAGGCTACGCTGGAGTGCGTAAAGCTGCACGACGACTACGACGTGTTAGGCCACCTGACCTACGTGTGCAAATCGGTGCACAACCCTACCCATCAGCCGGTGGTATATAAAGAATACGCCGAGGTAACCGACGAAATTCTGCGGGTGCTGGTGCAAAAGGGCAAGGGGATGGAAATTAACACCAGTGGCGTAGACCGCGCTGGGGACTTTTTACCCGGCGCCCCCTTTTTAAATCGCTTTTATGCGTTGGGCGGCCGTATCGTCACCCTTGGCTCCGACGCCCACGACGAAAGCCGCGTAGGGCAGTATTCTAAAGAGGCGTTAGAGATTTTAAAGGATATTTTCGGCCACGTTTGCACCTTCCAAAACCGAGAGCCGGTATTTCATAAGCTGTAAATTTGTTTTAAGCCTCGCCCTTTGGGAGAGGTGGCGGCCGCAAGGCCGACGGAGAGGGTGACATCGCGAGCGCCGCAATGCGGTAAAGCGAGCGTAAGGAAGCGCCGCGGTCGCCCGTTATGAAAAATGTTTCATAAAAAGAGCCGATACGGAGTTGTTTCCGTATCGGCTCTTTTTTATAAGATTCTCTATTTGCGGTAATAAATAATTTTTGGCGATATGTTTGTTTTGCAAACACGATATATTTTCGCTTACGCAAAAATGCGATATAACCTCCCCTGCGGTGGGTTGCGATATGCTATAAATCCCTTTGTGCCCCGCAGGGCATATCGTATCGTAGATATATCGCACGTAGCGAGTATATCGCAAATCCCTTATGGGATTTATATCGTTGTGTTGTGTTCGCAAGAACACAACACACAAACCTCGGGTTTTTACTTTTTACCGTATAATCTCTTCGGCGTAGCGTACCGTTTCCATAGCGTCCTTGGCGTATTTGTGGGCGCCGATGGTTTTGGCGTATTCGGGGGTCAGCACCGCGCCGCCCACCACAATTTTGCACCAGGGGGTCTGTTTTTTGAGTTGGGTAATGGTTTCCTCCATCGCCGGCACCGTGGTGGTCATTAAAGCGCTCAGACCCACCACCGGGGCGTGTAATTCATTTACGATTTGTACGATTTTTTCCGGCGGCACGTCCTTGCCCAAGTCTACCACCTTAAACCCGTAATTTTCCAGCAGTAATTTTACAATGTTTTTGCCTATGTCGTGAATATCCCCCTGCACCGTGGCCAGCACAAAGGTGCCCTTGCCGGTGGAAGAAGCACTGCCCGCCATAAAGGCTTTTACCTCCTCAAAGGCGGCCTTGGCCGCCTCGGCGCTCATTAAAAGCTGGGGCAGATATACCCGTTTTGCCTCAAAGCCTTGGCCCACGGTGTTCAACGCAGGCAAAACCTCCCGGTTTACAATATCCATAGGTGGCAGGGCGGCAAGCAGCGCCTTGGTAATGGCCCCCGCTTTTTGCGCCAAGCCCTTAATAATGGCCTGCTGCAGCTCCGAGCCGCTGGCCTCAAGGGTGCTTGCAGCCGCTGCGGCGGTAGAGGTGGCCACCGTAAACTGCTCTGCCGCGGCAATGTAGGCGGCGCAGTTGGGGTCGTGCCCCTTTAAGGCCATATAGGTGTGGTAGGTTTTTTGCATTTCCAAAGAGTCGGGGTTCAAAATGGCGGCCGAAAGCCCGTTTTCTAACGCTAAAGCAAAAAAGGTGCTGTTTATCGCGTCGCGGTTGGGCAGACCAAAGGATACGTTAGACACACCCAAAGAGGTGTGACAGCCCAGCTGCGTTTTGATTTGGTTTAAGGATTGCAAAGTAGCCAAGGCCGCAGTGTTGTCGGCGCTGACGGTCATCGCCAGGGTGTCAAAAATAATATCCTTTTTGGCAATGCCGTATTCTGCGGCGGTTTTTAAAATCCTTCTGGCAATTTCTACTCTACCCTCGGCCGTAGCGGGAATCCCCTGCTCGTCTAAGGTCAGGGCAATGACCGCGCCGCCGTATTTTTTTACCAGCGGAAAAATCGCCTGCATACTTTCCTGCTTGCCGTTGACCGAGTTAATCAGCGCCTTGCCGTTGTACCGCCGCAGAGCTGACTCCATAGCCGCCACATCGGCCGTGTCAATCTGCAGGGGCAGGTCGCACACCGCTTGCAGCTGGGTAACGGCATTGGTAAGCATTTGCACCTCGTCTATGCCGGGCAGACCCACGTTAACGTCTAAAATATGAGCACCCTTTTCTTGCTGGCGAATGCCCTCGGCCAGAATGTAGTTTATATCTCCCTCGGTTAAGGCTTGCTTCAACCGTTTTTTGCCGGTGGGATTAATGCGCTCGCCAATCAGTACGGGGGTGTCTTTAAAGGTCACCGCGTGGGTGTACGAGGACACCGCCGTGGTGTTTTTCGGTGCAATTTCTATAGGCTGTAACCCTTTGGTTTTTTGCACCACCGCGGCAATGTGCTCGGGGGTGGTGCCGCAGCAACCGCCCACAATGCGTAGGCCTTGCTTTACCAATTGTGCCACCCGGGTGGCAAATTCCTCGGGGCCAACGTCAAATTGGGTTTTACCGTTTACAAGCTTTGGTAGCCCCGCGTTGGGCTGTAGCAGCACCGGCACCGAGGCCTGCTGCAGTAATTCCCGCGCTACGGGAGCCAGCTGCTCGGGGCCAAAGGAGCAGTTGGCGCCTAAAGCGTCGGCCCCCATACCCTCTAACAAGGCCACCATAGCCGCAGGGTCGGCGCCCGTCATCAGCTTGCCGTCTTGGCCGTAAGCATTAGATACCAGCACCGGCAGACGGCAATTTTCTTTTGCCGCCAGCAGCGCCGCCTTGGTCTCGTAGGCGTCGTTCATGGTTTCTATAATCACAAGGTCGGACCCGTGC
>CAZUJI010000055.1:0-7991 GCA_964620235.1 uncultured Eubacteriales bacterium | reverse complement strand
TCTACGGCGGTACCGTTTACCGTAACCGAGCCAATCTCGTACCCTTCGTCGGGCAACAAGGTAAAGGTAAAGCCTTCGCCCTGCAGAACCTTGTCTACCCTGCCCTGCACCGTGCCTGCACCCTGAATATCCCAAGTAATACCGTAGGTGGTACCAACGTATACCTGATAGCTGACCAAGTGCAGGTTATGATTGGCCAAGGTAACGGTGTAAACGCCGGGTTTTGAGGTATCGGGTTGGTCACTGACCAAGGTGTAATTGCGCATTTTACGCTCTTTGGTGGCGCCGTTGAGAGATACCTCGCGAATGATACCGCCGTCTAAGGTGAATTCCTCGTTTAAGGCAAACTCGGTTTTGGCGGTTACCACCTCTAAGTAATGGGTACGGTTGGTGTCCGAAATGGTGGCATCGTCCCAGGGTCGGACAGATAATTTATCCTTTTCGAACCGCACGTAGCGCTGGATTTGGTTGTTATGGGGTGAGCCGGCGATAGAAACGTTGGAACGGCCGTAGGTAACGTAAACGTAATCCTCGGTGGTTACAATATTGGGGTCTAAGAACTGGCGCACGTAGTTATGGGTTGCATTGGCGTAAATAGAGGTACGCTCTACGTCGCACAAAAACTCCCAGTCTTTACCGTTGGTGGATTTAGCCAGCGAAATGCGCACACGGGGCTGAATGCTGCCCAACTTAACGGGATAATTGTGCACCCAAACCAAATAATAGGTGCCGGGGTTGTAGGTATCCTCGGTAACGCTGAAGGAGCCCTTGGGGCACTGCATATAGGGCACGGTACCAAAGCCGGTCCAGCTCTCGCCGCCGTTTACCGATTCAAAATAAATCATATTGCCGTAGTCGTTACGGGTTTGGTAGTAGCGCAGGCTGCCGTCGGCGCATTGAATCACCTTACCCTCGGCAGTCGTGGAGCTTTTGCCCTCGGCGTAGCCGGGCAGGACGTCTCTGGTGTCGTTTTCCGACTCGGTCCAGGTGTAGCCACCGTCGTCGGAGTAGAAAAAGCGGGTATAGTGGCCGATTAAGGTGCCCGCCTCGTTATAACGGCGGAAGGTTAAGGGCCAGAAAATGCGGGTCTTGCCGTTTACGGTGCCCTTGGTAAGGGAGTTTACGTGCACGCAAACCAAATTGTCGTTGCCGTATTGGTCTACGTACTCGTCACTGCCGATTTTTTCGGCTGCCACCTCCCAGGTGGCCATATTGTCATTGCTGACCAAAACCCTGGCATTGTCCCACGAAATGCGAGCCTGAATCCATTTGCCGTTGCCCAGATTTAAAATGCTGGTGTAGCCCATACCATCTGCGGCGATGTCGTAGGCGGCGTCGGTATCGGTAACCTCTTTCCAGGTTTCGCCATTGTCGTAAGAATGGAACTGCTTGCTGCCGCAGGCGCCCACCAAATGGCCGTTGCCTAAGTTCTCGATTTCTAAGTATCCACCGTAGCGTTTGGTACCGTCTACAATGGAATAATCAATCACACCCTCTACAAAGGTGGTGCCACTTACGCTTTTTACGTATATATCGTCTACGTAGGTTTGCATACCCTTAGAGAACACGCCCATACGGCCAAAGCTGTTGCAACTTACCGCGTCACATTGCAGCACTACGGTGCCGTTTACCGTTAGGGTAACGGTTTTGCCCTGCAATAAAATTTGGGCGGTGTGCCAGGTATTGGCGGCCAAGGCTTGGGTGCTGCCCCAAACCACCTGGGTTTCTTCCTCTACGGTGCTTTCGGTAGCGGCCATAAACCACTGGCTCTTGGCGGTGTCGTACCCCAAAACCAGCCACGAAAGCTCGTCGTAAAGCCGGGTTACAAAGCCGGTTTTGCCGCTGCCCGAGTACATAAACCTCGCGGTGTAGGTGGGGTCGATTTCAAAGGCGTGCAGCCAGGTATAGGTGGCGGCGGTGGCTGTAGTGCCGTATACCTTATTGCCGCTTTTATTATATACTTTCCAATCGTCTTTAATTTGATTGGTTTTGTAATTATAATCTTCTACCCAATGGCTGGGAGAGGCGCCCACCGTTTCGTCCTCAAAATCGTCGGTGTATTCGGTGGGGTCAATGTCCTTTTCTTCGTTGGGGTCAGGGTCCATCGCTTCGCCGTAGATGCGCAGATTATCGTAAAATGCGGTGTTATACAAATTGCGGAAGGCTATACCGCCGTCACGCGGGAAGTTTTTGTCTGCCGAATCGTCGTAGGCAATGGCTAAAATGCCGTTAACGTATACCTGAATCAGGCCGTCTACCTCGGTAACGCGCAGGGTGTAAAATTCGCCGTTTTTACCGGTAATGCCCAGCTTAGAAAAGCTTACGTTGCCCAACTGTACCTGCTTGCCGTTGTATTTGTACAGCTCTACGCGGTACACGTTTCTGTTGGTTATACGGGCGTGGTAATAATTGTAGCCGTCGTAATTAAAGGCCACTGCGCTGTATACCCCCGCGGCGTTAATACAGATATCCACCTCTATGGCAGAGGCGTCACAATGGAAGCTGTTTCTCTCTACCCAGCTGGCGCTGCTTTGACTGTAGGGGGCTTGGTCGTTCAGGGCGTAGCCGTTGCGCACGAACCATTTGCCCGCCAGTTCACCACGCTGTGTATCCCAATGGTCGGTATTCAGCTCGGTGTCGCTAAAATCGTCAGCCAAAATTAAAGCCTGCCCCTCGGTCTCGGGGATGCGGATGCGATCCATTGCCTCGGTTACTGCGGCATAATGCGCCTTTACGTTTTGGGGCAGATTTTGCACCTCGTAGGGTGAAAGCAGGTCGTACATTTCTTTTAACCCCGATACCGTGCCTGCATCGTCGGCGGTGAGGGTATTGGGGTTCACCGACAGCAAATAGCTGCAAAAATCGCTTACGTAGTCGGGGCGCTCGGTAACGGTTACGGGCAGCACCAACGTTCCGCCCTTGTAGGATATGGTTACCTGATTTTCGCCCAGCTGCAGGCCGTTTTCGCCGTAAGAGATATACTCTCTTGCCAAGGAAACGTACTCCTCGGTGCCGTTGGAATAGGCGGCGAATAACCGATAATCGGTGGTTTCAATCTCAAAGCCGCGATAGAGACCCAGGCTGGAAATTTCGTCGCCGTTTTTGTTTACCAGGGTCAGCGTTTCGGCGGTTTTTTCCTCTAAATAATCGTACTCGTTGTATACCTTAAAATTATCAAAATAGGCGGTGTGGCCGCCGGTGGTCATTACACCGGGGGCGCCGATAAGGCTGGTTGTATTGTCTACCTCGGCCGAAATAACCTCTTTACCGTTAATATAGCCAATGGCCTTACCCGAATCACCGTAATTTATAATTTGCAGCTTTAGGGTTAAGCCATCTTCGGGCTTGTAGGGGCGACTTGCCCAGGCCTGCTCCACCGTTTCGGCAGCGGCATCGTAGGTATCTACTATTTTTTCGGTTAACGACTTTTTAGCAACGGGATCGTAAATACGAAGCGTCTGGCTATCGTAATTGCCGCTCCAATCGGCGGCGGTATTATAATCAATCACCGCAAACTCTAACCCCGAGCGCGAGCTGCCCTTGGCGCCGGCTATAACACCGGTAACCGTGCCCTTAGAGCTGGAGGTGGCGGTGTTATAAACCTTACGAGCATAGGCCTCTACGCTGTAGTTGCTCCAATTCTCGACACCGGCAAACCTACTTAAGTAGGTAGAGGCGCCAACCGCAACCATCTCACCGTTTTTCACGGTGCGGTCCAAATTCCAGCCCCGCTGGGTTGTGGTGGTGGGCTGCGAAAAATCGTCAGAAACCAAAAGCTCGTTGGCGATGATTTTTACGTTGTCGAAGGTGGCGACACAGTTTAAGGCCTTTAAGGCTACGGTGCCGTGGGTAAAATCGGTATTGGTAATATCAAAAACCTGCACGCCGTTCACGTAGCCGATAATTTGGCTACCCGACACCTGTACCTTGCAGGTGTACACGTTGGTAGATAACGCCTGGGCGGTATCGCCCTCGTACAGTGCGTCGGCAATGGGGCTGCTTTGATTTAACGCAGAGGAGCTGTTGCGGCCGTACAGGCGCACGTTGGCGGAATCTGCCGTATCGCGCCCTACTATAACGCCGTACTCATAGCCGGAATCGGCGGTGGGGTCGTGGCGTACGCAAATGGCAGCCGAGCCCTTGTTGGCAAAAATACCCTCGCCGTAGGTGGTGTTGGGTATAGAAATATCGGCCTGCACAATATAATCTTGCATACCTTGGTTACAGGGCAAATAGATGTAGCCCTTGCTAACTGTATATTTCTCACCGTCGGCAGTGGCAGTACCGCTGCCCACCGCCCAGGTGGAGGATATTGTACCGTTATCGGTGTTACAATCGTCTGCAAACAGCAGGCGGGGCGAAATTGCGCTGCTGTCAACCGCGTGCACCACTGCCCCCGGCACCGTAAAGGCGGATAAAATAAGCACCAGGACTAAGGTGAGCGCAAGTATGGATTTAAATTTAGTTTTCATACACGGTCCCTCAACTTTTTATTTATTTGCGTATACGATTACATTTTATTATACTTTTATTCCAATTTTTTTGCAATGTAAAATCCTACAAAAAAATCAAAATAAAATATGCACTATGCCAAAAGGCAATTCCAAAGAAAATCATAGCCGGACTTGAAATTGTATACCTTTTTATGTAAAATAACAGTATCATTACAACAAAGAAGGGACCTACGTTGCACAGCTTATTCGTAAAAGACAAGGGCTTTTACAAAAACGTGGCTAAAATTGCCATTCCCATTGCTCTGCAGGGGTTGATTACCACCGGCGTAAATATGATGGACACCATTATGGTGGGTATGGTGGGCGAAACCCAGCTTTCGGCGGTTTCATTGGCCAATCAGTTTATAAATATTTTTCATATTTTTTGTATGGGCATCGGTATGGGCGCCTCGGTGCTGGTGGCGCGGTATTTTGGTATGCAAGACAAGCCCGCCTTAAAAAAGACCATTACCATTATGCTGCGGCTTTGTTTGGCAATGGCCGCTCTGTTTTGTGTGGCCACCGTTTTTTTGCCCGAGCAGATTATGCGCATTTATACCACCGAGCTACCCATTATTACCTACGGTATTGCCTATTTAAAATATTCGATTATCAGTTACTTCTTTTTGGGGCTGTCGCTTACCTGCACCATTGTGCTGCGCAACGTAAAGCAGGTGAAATTACCGCTTTACACCTCTATAGCCGCCTTTTTTGTAAACGTAGGCGCCAACTGGGTGTTTATTTTCGGCAAGCTGGGCGCACCCGTAATGGGGGTGGCCGGAGCGGCGGTGGGCACCCTGATTGCCCGCGTGTTTGAGTTTGCGGTGATTTGCGGCTATATGTTTTTTAAAGACCGCCAAATCGGCTACCGCATTGGCGACCTGTTTTGCAGGGTGGGCAGCCTTTGGAAGGAATACATACGCATTAGCATACCCGTATTGATCAGCGACGGTATTTTGGCGCTGGGCAACAACTCGGTGGCTATGGTAATTGGCCGATTAGGTGAAAGCTTTGTAGCCGCTAACGCGGTTACGGCGGTAACCCAACAATTAAGCTCTACGATGATTCAAGGCTTCTCCCAGGCGGGGGCCATTGTTACCGGTTATACCTTAGGTGAAGGGGACCGAGAAAAGGCCTTTCGCCAGGGCTACGCTTTTTTGGGGCTGGGCTTTGTGTTTGGTCTGGTGGCGGCGGGGATCTTAACCCTAATCAGCCTACCCATTATCAACGCCTACGGCCTCTCGCCTGAGACGGCGACCATTGCCCGAGAGCTGATGCTTTCAATTAGTATCATCATCGTCTTCCAGGCCACCAACAGCATTATGACCAAAGGCGTTTTGCGGGGTGGCGGCGATACGAAAATGTTAATGCTGGCCGACAATATCTTTTTATGGGCCGCCAGCCTGCCTTTGGGCATTTTAGCCGGTCTGGTGCTGCACCTGCCCCCCTTTTGGATCTACTTTGCATTAAAATTTGACCAGGTGCTCAAGGCAATATGGTGTGTGATTCGGCTGCGCAGCGGCAAATGGATCAAAAAAATCCGCACCGAAAGCGAAATTGAAGCGTAACTTTAGACATAAAAAAATTCTGCTCTGCGGATACTCTCCGTAGAGCAGAATTTTTTGTTTTAGAACAAGCTCTTTATCCAATTTAAAATGGTAAAGTTATCGGCAAACTTGAAGTTAAGAATGCCGATGATAAACAGTGCCACAACCACCACCGGTAACACGTAGGTCAGATAGCCGCGCATCCATTTTTGCATTTTTAAGCCCTTACCGGCGTTGGCCTCGGCCAAGAAATGATCAAAGCCCCAGCCTTTTTTGCTTACACAGAACAGCACGATAATCAAAGAGCCCAAGGGCAGCAAGCAGTTGCTGACGATAAAGTCTTCTAAATCTAAAATACTGGAGCCCGAGGCAAAGGGTACTACGTTTGACCACAGGTTAAAGCCTAAGGCGCAGGGCACGCCCAGCACCAGCATAGCCACACCGCAAACAATGCAGGATTTTACCCGCTTCCAGCCGGTGAGCTCACGCAGGCAGGCTAAAATATTCTCAAACTCGGCAATAACGGTGGTCATCGCCGCAAAGAACATAAACAGGAAGAACAGCGACCCCCACCAGCGGCCGCCCGCCATATTGTTGAACACCTTGGCCATAGCCACGAACAGCAAACTGGGGCCGGCGCCGGGCTCTACGTCGAAGGTAAAGCAGGCCGGGAAGATAATTAAACCGGCGGTTAAGGCTACGAAGGTATCTAAGGCTACGATATTGACCGACTCGCCCAGCAGGGAACGCTCCTTGTCGATATAGCTGCCGAAAATAGCCATACCGCCAATGCCCAGGCTTAGGGTGAAGAAGGACTGGTTCATAGCGCCTACAATTACGTTGCCGTCTACTTTGGAGAAGTCCGGCTTTAAATAGAAGGTCAGGCCCTCGGCTGCGCCGCTTAAGGTAAAGCCGTGAATGGCCAGAACAATCATCAGCACCAGCAGCGTAATCATCATATATTTAGAGATACGCTCTACGCCCTTTTGCAGGCCAAAGGATAAAATCAAAAAGCCCATAACGACCACAATGGCCATATAGCCCACGTTAACGGCAGGGCTGGCCAGCATATTGCCAAACAGGTTTTGCGAGGCGTCGTTGGTGATGCCCGTCATATTGCCCGAAACAAACTGCACAAAATAGTACAAAATCCAACCGGCAACGGTGGTATAGAACATCATTAACACCACGTTACCGATTAAGGCCAATACGCCGTGGGCGTGCCATTTTTGCCCCGGCCTTTGCAGCTTTTGATACATAGTGATGGGACTGCTTTGCGAAGCGCGACCTACCGAAAACTCCATAACCATAACCGGCAGGCCCAAAATAACCAAAAACAGCAAATAAATCAGCACAAAGGCGCCGCCGCCATACTGCCCGCACATCCAGGGGAATTTCCAAACGTTGCCAACGCCGATGGCGCACCCTGCACTAAGCAGAATAAAGCCCAAACGGCTGGCTAATCTTTCTCTACCCATTGCTTTAAGCCTCCAATATTCTTTTGTTGACGCATAGCGTATAATTTCAAGACCGCTGCCTGAGTCTTTGCATCTTTAAGTTGGCCCGAAAGCACCATCTCTACCGCTTTTTGGAAGGGCACCCGCTCTACCTGCAAAAATTCATCCTCGTCGGGGCAGGTGTCGCCATAGCTGAGGCCCTCGGCGGCAAACATATAAATAATCTCACCGCAGTAGCCGGGGGTGGGATACAGCTCGCCTAAGCTGTAAAAGGTTTTGGCGGTGGCGCCGGTTTCTTCCTTCAGCTCCCGCTTGCCGCACTCTAAGGGGGACTCGCCGTTTTTCTCCCGTTTACCGGCAGGAATCTCCAGCACCTCTTGCATATAGGGGTAACGGAACTGCCGCACCATTAAAATCTCGTCGTTTTCGGTAACGGCGGCCACGCACACGCCGCCGGGGTGCTCTACCACCTCACGCAGGGCGGTGGTGCCGTC
>CAZUJI010000054.1:4844-7992 GCA_964620235.1 uncultured Eubacteriales bacterium | reverse complement strand
GCGATGTCCACCGGCAGACCGTTTTTAAAAAAGTCCTCGGCCTTGGTGGGGGCGTTTAAATAAACGTCGTCGTTAAAATAAATAAAATGGTCGGCCAGCCCCTCTATGCGGTGCATATTCAGCTCTAAGGTGTGGGAGCTGAAGGTGGGTAGATATTCGGAGGGGATATAATCCTTATGATTTACCACGTGCAGCTTGGGGTGGTTGACGTTTAACCAGGGCGGCAAATGCCCCCAGGTAATTAAATGTACGGTGCGCACCCAGGGGGCGTACTTTTCAATGCTACGGAACCAATACTGAAACTGACCCCACTCCCGAAAACGGGCAGCAGAGCCGTCGGCATTGCCGGCAGGGCGATATTGGCCACGCTCGGCCTGCCAGAGCGGGTCGTTACCGTCGACCCAGGGCACTACAATGTCAATAGGGAATTGCGGCATAATTGTTTACTTCCTTTTCTTAAATCTGTGTACCCTCCACACAAATTTTAACCCAAAACCCGCCGGGGCGGGTAAAAACCTTATTTATTTTTGCAGTAGTGAATACCCTTGTACTCTTTATAGCAGGTGTCTAAATCAATAAACACGGCGTTGTGGCGAGCCACACGCTCCTCCTCGGGGGGCAGCTGCATATAGTCGCCAAAGGTAATACGCAAATATTCCTCCACGTTGCCGGGCACCGGCATAGCGTGACCCTCAAAATCCAAATAGGCCACCTTGGTAAACCACTCGGTGGGGAAGTGCATCTTCATAATGGTGGCGCCCTCTACCAGCGAGGCAACGTATTCGCATTTTTTGGTACCGTAGCGGCTCATACGCTTTTCGGCCGATTTCCATAATTTATAGCGCACTTTAGAAGAACGGAATACCCCTAAGGCCAGCTTGGTGGCTATGTAGGTCAGCTTGCCCTTATGGTCGGGCAGGCGCTGAAAATTAAAGCAGCAAAAGATCATAGAGTTTACCATTTGCATAATTCGGCGGAATTTACCCTCGGGCACACCGTCTACCGGAATAACGTCAATCATCAGCCCGTGGTGAATATCGTCGTTTACGCTGTGGTGGTTAATAAAGGTGGTGTTGTTGTCTTTAATCTCGGTGGCCGAGTGGTGGATGTTGATCACGTCGTTGGAGCGTACGCAGGCGTAACGGCCGGTGTCGGCGTTCTTTTGCCACAGGTCCTGCAGCTTTTCGTAATCCTCCCGCAGCATAAATACGTCAACGTCGTCATCCCAAGGGATAAACCCTTGATGCCGTACCGCGCCCAGGGCGGTGCCGCCGCACAAGACGAACCCTAAGCCGTTTTCTTTACAAAAGTCTCTAAAATACACCAAAATATCCAGCATCTTTTTTTGAATATCCTGTACCGGAACCTCTTTTTTATCGCACATATTCGGTCGTTTTCCTTTCTGTAGGGCCAAAAGGCCGCAAAATGACACACTATCACCAATGTAGTATACCACAAAGCGCCCCTATTTGCAACACCAAATGACAAAAGACGCCCACCGCACCCGTAGGGTGTGTAAGCGTCTTTTTTTTGCAGAGGATTGCAGGGTTATTTGCCCAGCAAGTGAAAATAGGTGTTCAAAAATTCCGACAGAGCTTGTTTTTCATTCTCAGAGCAGGTTTTTAAACGCGCTTCTAACTGAGAAAGATCCATCGGCTCTGTAACGGGGTCCACTAAAAACTCGTTGGGCGTAATATTTAACGCCCTGCAAATTTTCAGCAGCGTGTCTAAGCGCATGGTGGTGTTGCCCCGCTCAATGTCGGCATAGGTGCGGTCCGAAAGCTCTGCTTTTTCGGCCACCTCGGTGCGGCTGAGTAATTTTTTGGTGCGGATTTCGTAAAGTTTATTCCCAATGACTTTTAAATCAAAAATAAGCATTACGGCTCCTCCTATTTTATTGTATATAGGAATTATACTTCCTAAAAGTGTTGACAAATAGGAAGAAGTGATGTATAATTTAGGAAGATTAGTTCCCTATAGAAAAAGGGATGGGCGTTTTGTATATAAGAAAGGAAAAAAGGATGAACGTATATCGGGATATACTGGTTTGTGCAAGCTTTGTTATTTTTTTCGCTCTGGTTGTAATTATTATAAAATTTGTAGAATCCTTTTCAGAATTTTCCAGAGAGTATCGGTATTTAAAATGTGAGATTCGACGCTCCCACGGCTCTGAAAAAAGGTATTGGAGCCGACGCAAACGGCGGCTGTGTTGGTCGGTGATTTTCCCCTTTATAAAATATTAAAAGCGATGGTGCGCCATCGCTTTTTTTAAACCATATTTTGCTTGCGGTATTGCAGCGGTGAGCAGGCTTCGTCCTCTTTAAACACGCGGCAAAAGTACGAAATGCTGCTAAACCCGCATTTTTCGCTAATCTCACTCACCGGCAGGCGGGTGTTGCGCAGCATACTTTTGGCGCGGGTCAGACGGCTTTTTAAAAGGTACTCCATTACCGTAAAGCCGGTGGTCTCTTTAAATTTGCGGCAAAAGTGGTATTTGCTGATGTGGGATGCCCTGCAAATGTCTTCAATGGTTAGGCTTTCGGCAAGGTGAGTGTTAATGTATTCCACCGCCCGTTGCAGCAGGCCGCGGGCAGGCCAAATGCTGTCTGTGGCGTTGTTGAGCGCCCAGGTAAGCAGCTGCATATAGTTGCACATCCGTACAGCCTCGTTTTGGTAGCCGTCGCCGGCCGCGGCTTGCAGCTCGGCAATGCAGGCTTCGATTTTGTCTTGCTGGGTAGTGGGGAGCTGGGCGTATACCAGCGCGGTGGGGGTAAACAGCGCCTCGGCCCCCAATTGCGGCGGGAACACCGAAAGCAACCTGGATAAAATTTCTCCTGACAAAAAAACCTTACTGCGAATATAAGTCTTCGGGTCGTCGGGCAGGGTGTGGTGGAACTTGTTGGCCCCTACAAAGCAAAGGCAGCCCTTTTGCAGGCGGTAGTTTTTTTCCTCGGTAACAATACTGCCGGTGCCGCTGTGGATATAAATCAGCATATGCGTACCAATGGCGTGCCAGGTTTTATAGTAAAAGTCTTGCCCTTTTTGCATAAAAATGTGGTTTTCTTGCATTTTTACATCACCAATACCATAATACAGCAACCACAGTAAAAAAACAGGCAATATTTCTGTATATATTTGATTTTCTTTG
>CAZUJI010000054.1:0-4834 GCA_964620235.1 uncultured Eubacteriales bacterium | reverse complement strand
TAAAGGAGAGATTTATTATGGATTTTAAAGGCATTTACACCGCATTGCTCACCCCGTTTGATAAAAACAACAAAATCAACGATAAGGTTTTAGAGCAACTGGTAAAACACAATCTGGATATGGGCGTTAAAGGCTTTTACGTAGGCGGCTCTACCGCTGAGGTTTTCTTAATGTCCACCGAAGAGCGTAAGCACATTATGGATGTAGTCAAAGCTGCTGCTCCCGATGCTGCTTTGATCGCACACATCGGCTCCGTAAATGAGGGTGAGGCTACCGAGCTGGCTTGCCACGCTCAAAAGATCGGCTACGACGTAATTTCTTCCGTAGCACCCTTTTACTACAAGTTTACCTTTGAAGAAATTAAAAACTACTACTTCCGTCTGGCCGATGCAGCAGGTCTGCCCATGTTGGTATACCACTTCCCCGGCTTCTCGGGCGTAAATATGGGTACCGGTGAGTTGGCGAACTTCTTAACCGACGATCGTTTCCTGGGTATCAAATTTACCTCTAACGATTTCTTCACCATGGAGCAATGCAAAACCACCTTCCCTGACAAGCTTCTCCTCAACGGCTACGATGAGATGTTCCTGTGCGGCTTGTCTATGGGCGCCGACGGTGGTATTGGCAGCACCTACAACTTTATGGCAGACAAGTTCGTTGAGATCGACCGTTTGTTCAGAGCCGGCGACATTGCCAAAGCACAAGAGATGCAAAAAGAGGTTAACCGCATCATCACCATCCTGTGCAAGGTCGGCGTATTCCTGGCTGAGAAAGAAGTACTCAACCAATTAGGTTTGGACTTCGGTATTTGCCGCAAGCCCTTCGGCGAGTGCACCGCAGAGCAAAAAGAGCTTATTGCAAAAGAGATTATTCCTTTTGTTAAAGGCATCAACTAATTCCAAAAACAAAAACAGCGACGTGGTAACACGTCGCTGTTTTTTTATACCCGTAAAAATTATTCTTCGTTTTTGGGTTGGTCGTCGGTGCGCTCGCTGATAATATACCTTGGGCGACCCTTAACCTCGGTGTAGATTTTGCCGATGTACTCGCCAATTACACCTAAGCAAATCAGCTGAATACCCCCCATAAAGCACACCACGCAAACCGTGCTGGCCCAACCGGCCACCGTAATTCCTAAAAAGGCCGATACCACTGCCCAAATAACCCCCAAAAAGCTGAGTATCGAAATAAAAATCCCCAGCCCCGAAATCATTTGCAGCGGCTTGACTGAAAGGCTGGTAATGCCGTTTAAGGCCAAAGCCAGCATTTTTTTAAAGGGGTAATGGCTTTTGCCTGCCAAACGGACGTTGCGGCTGTAGTATACGTTGGTGGAGCGAAAGCCCACCAGGGGAATCATCCCCCGCAAAAACAGGTTGACCTCTTTAAAATTGGCAAACTCTTGCAGCACTTTTGAGGAGATTAAGCGATAATCGGCGTGGTTGAACACCACCTCGGCCCCCATAAACCGCATAAATTTATAAAAGCCCTCGGCGGTAAAGCGTTTAAAAAAGCTGTCGGTCTTGCGGTCGTCCCGCACGCCGTAGACCACCTCGCTACCGGCCAGATATTCTTTAACCATCTGCTGCATAGCGTGAATATCATCCTGCCCGTCGCAGTCGATAGATATGGTAATGTCGCAACGGTCCTTGGCCTCCATTAACCCGGCCAGCACCGCGTTTTGGTGCCCGCGGTTGCGGCTTTGGCAAATGCCCACAAAGGCAGGGTTGCTTTTGGCAAGGTCTTTGATAATCTGCCAGGTGTTGTCGCGGCTGCCGTCGTTCACAAATAAAATTTTGCTCTCGGGCGAAATCAGCTGTTGCTGCTGCATATCCTGCAGCTGGGCCAAAAACAGCGGCGCGGTAATGGGCAGCACCTCTTGCTCGTTATAACAGGGGATAACCATATACAAAACGGGGAGCATACTTACACCTCTTTTAAAAAATCGTATATTTTTTTACATTATAATACTTTTTGCCCGCAATGGCAAGAAAAATAAAACCGGGGGCATACTTTTAAGGGAGGTATGCGTATGCAAGATGTAATCGTAATGCAAAATATCAGTAAAACCTACGCTACGGGTGGCGGCAGGGTGCAGGCTTTAGACGGGGTGGACCTGCGGGTGCCCAAGGGCGCGTTTTTGGGTATTACCGGTAGCTCGGGCTCGGGAAAATCCACCTTAATGAACGTGATTGGGTGCTTAGACACCCCCACAAGCGGCAAATATTGGTTTTGCGGGCAAGAGGTGTCCCGCTTGAACGATAAGGCGCTGTCGGTGATTCGCAACCGTCAGATAGGGTTTGTTTTTCAAAGCTTTTGCCTTTTAGAGGGCTTTACCGCCCTTGAGAACGTGGAGCTGCCCCTGCTTTACGGCGGCGTGCGCCCCAAGCAGCGGCGGCAAATGGCCATAGAGGCGCTGCAGGCCGTAGGGCTTGAGGAACGTATGCACCATCGCCCCGGGCAGCTTTCGGGCGGGCAACAGCAGCGGGTGGCCATTGCCAGAGCCTTGGCGGGGCAGCCTCCGGTGATTTTGGCCGACGAGCCCACCGGTAACTTAGACAGCGCCTCGGGCGCCCAGGTGTTAGAGCTGCTCTACCGCCTGCACGACGGTGGCAAAACCATTATTATGATTACCCACGACCAGGCCCTGGCCGACAGTTTACCCCGGCAGGTAATCATCGCCGACGGAAAAATAAAAAAATGCTTGCAATCTGGGGAATAAGCGTGTATAATATTTTGGTAAATGCAATGACGAAGAAAAGTAAAAAACCATTCTTGCAGGCAGAGAGGGTGTGCCTTGGGCTGTAAGCATACCTGTGCAAACGGTTTTTGAAGTTCCCTTCCGAGCAGCGGCGCTGAACCTTGCAGTAGGCGCGGCCGGTGTCGGCACCGTTATTTGCCGCAGGAGTGTTTGCTCTTATGCAAAAATTTGGGTGGTACCGCGGAGTTTTCGGCTTCGTCCCATATTTATGGGGCGGGGTCTTATTTTTTTGGAGGTATAGAGTATGAAAGAACAGTTGCAAGCCATACGCGCTGCCGCGTTAGAGTCGATTGCTGCTGCCACGGATATGGCGCAGTTAGACGAGCTGCGCGTAAAATTCTTAGGCAAAAAGGGTGAGCTTACGGCCATTTTAAAGCAAATGGGCGGCCTGTCGGCTGAAGAGCGCCCCGTCATCGGCCAGCTGGCCAACGAGGTGCGTCGCAGCATCGAGCAGGCTATAGAGTCGGCTTTAGAGCAGGCCAAGGCCGGCGCCGCCGCTGCCCGTTTGAAGGCCGAGGCCTTAGACGTTACCATGCCCGCCAAGCAGGGTAAAATCGGTGGTCTGCACCCGCTGAACGTGGTGCTTACCGATTTGATTGATTTGTTTCAATCTATGGGCTTTGACGTGGTAGACGGCCCCGAGGTAGAAACCGACCACTATAATTTTGAGGCCTTAAACGTGCCTGCCGACCACCCCGCAAGGGATATGCAGGACACCTTTTATCTGGCCGAGTCGCTGCTGCTGCGCACCCAAACCTCGGCAGCGCAAATTCGCACCATGGAGAATCGCAAGCCCCCCATTCGTATTATCTGCCCCGGCCGCGTATTCCGCGCCGATGAGGTAGACGCCACCCATTCGCCGGTGTTCCACCAGGTAGAGGGCTTGGTGGTAGACAAGGGCATTACCATGTGTGACCTAAAGGGCACCTTAGAGCAGTTTGCCCACAGCATCTACGGCCCCGAGACCAAGGTAAAATTCCGTCCGTCCTTCTTCCCCTTTACCGAGCCCAGCGTAGAGGTTGACGTCAGCTGCCCCGAGTGCGGTGGCAAGGGCTGCCGTGTGTGCAAGGGCTCAGGCTGGATAGAGATTTTAGGCGCCGGTATGGTGCACCCCCGCGTGTTGGCCGGCTGCGGCATTGACCCGGAGGAGTACTCGGGCTTTGCTTTTGGTATCGGCTTAGACCGTTTAACCACCACCCGTTACAAAATCAGCGATATCCGCCTGTTGTTTGAGAATGATATTCGCTTTTTAGACCAATTTAAATAAGGAGGGGTAGACCGTGAAAATTTCAATAGATTTACTTAAAAAATACGTGGATATCCCCGTAGAAATTGACGAGCTGTGCGACAAGATGGTTATGGCCGGCTTTGAGGTAGAAAGCATTGAGCGTCTGGCCGACACGATGCATAACGTAGTTGCCGCCCGCATTGTTAAGTTAGAAAAGCACCCCGATGCCGACCGTTTGAAGATTTGCCAAATGGATATTGGCGCCGACGAGCCGGTGCAGATCGTCACCGGAGCCGACAACGTGTTTGAAGGCGCTTTGGTGCCCGCCGCGTTGCACAACTCTTTATTGCCCAACGGTATGAAAATTACCAAGGGTAAGCTGCGCGGCGTACCCTCCAACGGTATGCTTTGCTCGGGGGAGGAGCTTTGCTTAAAAGACTGTGACTACCCCGGCGCCGAGGTTTACGGCATTTTGATTTTAAAAGAGGATTACCCCGTTGGCACCGATATGCGCGACGTTTTGGGTCTGTGGGATACGATTGTTGACTTTAAAATCACCGCCAACCGCCCCGATTGTCAAAGCGTATTGGGCGTTGCCCGTGAGATTGGCGTGGTGTTAAAAACCAACTTCCACCCGCCGGTGCCCACCTACAACACCGTTGCCTCTAAAACCGAGGACGATATGGCGGTGGAAGTAGAGAATTTCCTGCTTTGCGAGCGTTTTTGCGGCGCCCGCGTGCACAACCTGAAGATTGCCGAAAGCCCGGTTTGGATGAAACGGGCCCTGCGCGCCTCGGGTATGCGTCCCATTAAGAATATCGTTGACATTACCAACTGTGTAATGTTAG
>CAZUJI010000053.1:0-8002 GCA_964620235.1 uncultured Eubacteriales bacterium | reverse complement strand
TAAAATCTTCATCCCCAAGTGGGACATACCGATTTCGTATGTATCGGGGAAGCAGAAGGCAAACCGCACGTCTACCTTGCTTTTGTCTTTTACAATGCTGCCCTGCTCACCGCCGGAATACCGACCCGGCTTTTGCACCGACAGAAACAGCTGCTCTAATGTTTTTTGCTCCACGCTCTCGGCCTCCAAAAGGTATACTCTTTACTTATTTTACCCGAATTTAAAGGCGGTTGCAACTAAAATTTAAAAATGTTTAAAATCAGCAAATATACTCCAATGCAAAGCAACGACAAATTGCCGCTGCCCACAAACAACAGCGTAACGCCCCCTGCCGCCACCACACCTGCAAAAAGGATGGCCACCACCGAGAACAACTTTTGTCCTTTGGGCTGCCCCAGCAAGCCTTGCAGGGCGGCCAAAAGCAGAGTGCCCCCGTCTAACCCTTGGGCGGGCAACAAATTAAAGGCGGCCACCACCAAATGAATCAGGGCAAACACCCCTACCCGCTCTACCCCCCAAAGCGCGTAGGCGCCCCAAAGCAACACAGCCAGCAACAAATTACAAAAGGGGCCTGCCGCGGCCACCAGCAGC
The DNA here is from genome assembly GCA_964620235.1 of uncultured Eubacteriales bacterium. Taxonomy (GTDB): domain Bacteria; phylum Bacillota; class Clostridia; order Oscillospirales; family Acutalibacteraceae; genus CAZUJI01. The sequence goes on along the minus strand of CAZUJI010000053.1, from coordinate 7,411 downwards.
TCTTGCTTTGGCAGAGCGTAGGGCGATTTAAAAACGGTCACCCCGTAGACCGAAAGCCGCACCTCGTTGGGCGCCGATTTAAGCCACCGCATCGCCAACAAATGCCCCAGCTCGTGGGCAGCCACCGCCAGCAAAGACAGCAGCATATACCCGGTAGTATCTAACAAGAGCATACTGCTTAAAAGCACGCAAAAGGGCACGGTACACAAAAACCGCACCCCTAAAATTTTAAAGCTCATACCGCCACCCAATCGCCCAACAGCCACTGGGGGTTGATTTTTTGGCCGCCCACGCGGGTTTCAAAATGCAAATGGGGCGCGGTAGAGCGACCGGTGGAGCCCACCCTGGCAATGGCGGCGCCTTGAGAAACGGCCTGCCCCTCTTTGGCGGTTACAGCGCTGCAATGGGCGTAAAGGGTAACAAAATTTTCGTTATGCTGCACCATAATGTATTTGCCGTAGGAGTCGTTTTCGGCCACCTTTAAAACGGTGCCCTCGGCGGCGGCAACAATGGGGGTGCCGGTTGCGGCGCCGATGTCTATCCCCCAATGCATTGCCCGCTGGCCGGTAAAGGGGTCGTTACGGTATCCGTAGGGAGAAGTGACCTTGCCCTGCACCGGCCACAATAGCGTATTTGCAGCCTTGGCGGGTCTTGCGGCCACCTGCACCGTGTTAAAATCTAAGGTAAAATCGGCCGACGGAGCAGCTTGCTCGGGGGTAGGAACCGAGGATTCTTCCGTTTGAGAGGATTGGGGCGTTAGCACCTCTTCTACCCGGGTGGTATCGTTTACGGCGCCGTAATAGGCCTGCCGCAGCTGCAGATATAACTCGCCGCCAAAAAAGCGCAGCCCCAAGGCCGCCAGCAGCACAACGGCTGCGGCGGTAGTCTGCAAAAGCAGAATACAAAGTTTATAATCGGGTGTTTTTTTACCCTTTGGGGGGTGTTTTTCGGGGCCGTATTGCATTGTACATCACCTAAAGCAAGTATATGCTTGGCCAACGGGGAAAAGAACGAAAGCGATTGGAAAAACTACCCAAACCCAATTTGTTCATCGATTAACCTCTCCCCAACTACGCGACGGTTCGCTGCGTTTTCGTTATATAGCAAAAGCGGAGTGGCATAACCACTCCGCTACCGTGTTTTTACAATATTTCCTCGTTTATCAGGCTAATTTAAGTAATCTTTTTGCATTTTCGGCAAAAATCATTTTTTTCTCTCGTTCGCTGATAAGTGTATCCAACGCTACGCCGCCAATAAACATTGCCGGATTACAGGTGGGGTAATCGGAGCCGAAAATAAACCGTTCTGCCCCAAAATCGTCTATACCGCGCCGCAACATACCGTGACGGAACAGACCTCCGCCGGATAAGTCCAAATAATAATTCTCACTCATTTTCATACGGTTCAAATGGCGCATATAATGAGCGTATTCCTCGGGATGTGCCGCCACAAATACCGTTTTAGGGTGTTTGCGCACCATTTCGTCCATTTGGTCGTTGCGCATAGCGTTGCTCATGGAGTGCAGATTGACCACCATACCGTATTGGGTCGCCACGTCTAAAATCTCGTCAAAGGCCTTGCAGGAATAATTATTCCATCCGTGCATAGTGGGCACCAGCTCGCCAATCAAACGCACCCCTAATTTGTGCATTCTTTCAATCTCGTCGCAGGACTCCTTTACGTAGTCCGGATGCACGTGAAAACCGGGAACATAAAAATCACCGTACTGCTTTTGCAATTCCAGCGCCCGGTTATTGCTATCCATAATCATTTCCCAAGCGTTGTCGTACTGACAAACGTCCGGGATATTTCTGCATATAACAGAACCGCATATTTTAGAAATACCCAGGCCCTTTAAATAGTCCACCGTATTCTCTGCCGACATATTCAAATACGCTTTATGCGAGCAGATGTTGGTGGCAGAATCATTAAAAGGATGCGTGTGAAAATCAATTATTTCGTATTGCAGCATTGAACGTTTCTCCTTTTTGATAACAGCTTGTATATGTCATCAACGAAAACTAAAATAACATACGGGTGACAAATACTTCATCCACCGCGCATACTGCCCCGGCGGGAAAGGCTTTTTGTTATTTATTTTGCAGATATTCGTGAATAGACTCGGCGGCGGTTTTGCCGGCGCCCATAGCCAAAATAACGGTAGCGGCGCCCGTAACCGCGTCCCCGCCGGCGTAAACACCGGGTTTGGTGGTTTGCATACCCTCGTCTACCACCAGGCAGCCCCAACGGTTGGCCTCTACCCCGGGGGTGGTGGAGCGGATTAGGGGGTTGGGCGAGGTGCCCACCGCCATAATTACGGCGTCAACCTCTAACACAAACTCGCTGCCCTCTACCGGTATAGGACGGCGGCGCCCCGAAGCGTCGGGCTCACCCAGCTGCATTTCTACACATTCCATACCCTGCACGGCGCCCTGCGCATCGGCCAGGATTTGGGTGGGGTTGCAAAGGAGTTTAAACTCTATCCCCTCCTCGGCGGCGTGGTGAATCTCCTCGGCGCGGGCGGGCATTTCTTCCATAGAGCGGCGATAAACGATATACACGTGCTCGGCCCCCAGGCGCTTGGCGCAACGGGCGGCATCCATAGCCACGTTACCACCGCCCACCACGGCTACGCTTTTGGCGTGGTGAATGGGGGTATCGTACTCGTCTGAATAAGCCTTCATTAAATTGATGCGGGTTAAAAACTCGTTGGCCGAGTACACGCCCAAGGCCCCCTCGCCGGGGATACCCAAAAACTGGGGCAGGCCTGCGCCCGAGCCGATAAATACGGCCTTGTAGCCCATTGCCATCAGCTCGTCTACCGACAGCACCTGACCAATGACCATATCGGTTTTAATTTCTACCCCCAAGGCCTCTAAAGCCTTAATTTCTTGCGCTACAATGGCCTTGGGCAGGCGGAACTCGGGGATGCCGTACACCAGCACGCCACCGGCGGTGTGAAACGCCTCGAACACGGTGACCTGATAGCCCAACTTGGCTAAATCGCCCGCGCAGGTAAGGCCTGCGGGGCCTGCGCCCACCACGGCAACCTTACTGCCGTTAGAGGCGGGCTTTTGGGGCGCGGCCTGGTTGTTGGCCATATGATAATCGGCCACAAAGCGCTCTACGCGGCCAATGGCTACCGGCTCGGCCTTAATGCCCCGCACGCATTTGCCCTCGCACTGGGACTCTTGCGGGCAAACGCGGCCGCAAACGGCGGGCAAGGCGTTGGTTTGGGTAACGGTGGCATAGGCGCCGTTAAAATCCCCTGCGGCAACCTGCTGTAAGAATTTGGGGATTTGCACGTTTACCGGACAGCCCGAAACGCAGGGCATTGTTTTACAATTTAAGCACCGAGCGGCCTCGTTTTTTGCCATCTCGGCGGTGTAGCCCAAGGCAACCTCTTTAAAATTTCGGTTGCGCACCAGCGGCTCTTGCTCGGGCATAGGGGTTTTTTGAGGTTGCATATTAGCCACGAAGCATCCCCTCCATTCTGCAGGTGTGGGCGCGGTCCTGCGCCTCTTGATTTTTATAGAAGGTATTGCGGCGCTGCAATTCGTCAAAATCTACCAAATGGCCGTCGAAATCGGGGCCGTCTACACAGGCAAATTTGGTTTGCCCACCTACGGTAACGCGGCAACCGCCACACATCCCGGTGCCGTCGATCATAATGGGGTTTAGGCTTACAATGGTTTTTACCCCGTAGGGCTTGGTGGTCAAAGAGACGAATTTCATCATAGGAATAGGGCCAATGGCAATCACCAAATCGTAAGCGCCCCGGTCTAACAGCTCTTTGAGCACGTCGGTAACAAAGCCACGGCGGCCGTAAGAGCCGTCGTCGGTGGTGATATGCAGGCTATGGCTGACGGCCGCAAACTCCTGCTCTAAAATAACGATATCTTTATTTCGAAAACCGGCAATCACGTCTACCTGCACGCCCATTTGGTGCAGGGCCTTGGCTTGGGGCAAGGCAATGGCGCAGCCTACGCCGCCGCCCACCACAATGGCTTTTTTGGGGGTGCCAAACTCGGTAGGCTTGCCCAAGGGGCCGACAAAATCGGCAATATACTCGCCTGCCTGCTTGGCGGCCAACAGCATCGTAGAGCGACCCACCGGCTGAAAAATAACGGTAACGGTGCCGGCTACGGGGTCGGTATCGGCCACGGTGAGGGGGATACGCTCGCCCTTGTCGTCTACCCTGAATATGATAAACTGCCCGGCTTTGGCCTTTTTGGCAATCAGCTCTGCCGCAACGGCCATTTTTACAACGCCGTTATTCAGTTGTTCCTTTGAAACGATTTGAAACATACCTAAACCTCTTTTTAATGGATTACTGTTTATTATAAAACAAAATGCACCGTAGTTCAACACTTTTTTGCAGATAAGTTTTAAGGGTTATGTTCTTGCCTTTTTGGTAGAATTGGTGTAAAATAAGCCTAAACCTATTAAAGGAGCCTATAGTATGCGTAAAAAAGCGTTTTTGTGTTTTATATTAAGTTTACTTTTGATATTGGCGGTGCCCACGGGGGCGCTGGCTTCCTCAAAAGAGTATAAGGATATTTCGGCGGGTGCGCAAGCCTACAGCTATAACGTGGCCCGCGTGTTTTACGAGAACGGCACCTACTCCCCCGATTTTTGGTCGGCCTATGCGTCGCGCACGGCCTATTTGATTAACGAAAAGGAGTACAAATATCTTTTGCCCGTAAAGGCAGAAATTACGGTGCCTGAGGATATTTCGCCCGTTGCTTTGGCAGATATTATTTTGAAGTTATACATCTCGCACCAAAACCCCAAAGACGTAGGTGGCAAAGACCTGCCCCAAATGCTGGCCAATATGGGCAAGGTAGACGGCACCTTTGGCGAAAATTTGACGGCCATTGAGCACGCTAAAATTCTTATAGCCTTAGAGTGGGGCAAGGTGGCCTTTTTCAGAGAAGCGGTGGTAGACCATTTGGTTACCTACCGTGGCGAGGGTGGTCTGCTGGTAAATGCCGACGGCAAAGAGAACGTAATAAGCACCGCTTGGGGGCTGATGGCGGCGTCGCTGTCGGGCTATGCCGAGCCCTTTACGGAGCAGCTGGCTATTGCGCTAAAAACCTCGATTTCGGCCGAGGGGTATTTTTGCAGCGAGGTAGAGACCCCCTGCTGCACGGTACAGTCTATGGCCATAATTGCCCTTTGTATGGCCAACGTGAATCTGGCCAGCGAGTCTTACGTTACGGTGCTGGACGCCTTTAACAGCTTTCAGCTTAAGGGGGGCGCCTTTACCGAAACCTTAGAGGTTAAAAAGGCCGACAATGCCGCTACCAACAAGGCCTGGACGGCTGCAGGTCTGATTAAAGAGATGTATATCGAGCTGGAGAATATGCGGGCCGATGCAGAAAATGCCGACCCGGATTCAGACCCCGACCAGCCGCAGGACGAGCAGGGCCCCGAAGGGCTTGAAGAGGGCGCACAGCGGGAGTTCCCCACCGAGGTGGTGGCGGTGGCCGCCGGCTGCTTGCTATTGCTTGTGGGAACTACGGTGTTGGGTATACTTTCTAAAAAGCAAAAGAAGAAATAAAATCAGCTCGCAGAGAAAAATCTTTGCGAGCTTTTATTTTTTGCATAAACCTATTGCAAAGCAGAGGAAATATGGTATACTAATATTATACCGATTAAGTATACATTAAGGTGAAAAGAATGAAACAAAAGTTTAAAATAACGGGTATGACCTGCTCGGCCTGCAGCGCGCGGGTAGAAAAAACCACCAAAGAGGTTGCGGGGGTGCAAAATGCTGAGGTAAACCTGCTTACCGGCACTATGGTGGCCGAGTACGACCCGACGCAAACCAACTTCGACACCATTGTAAAGGCCATAGAGGCTGCCGGCTTTGGCGCAATGGAATACGTATTTGAAAACACGCTGCAGCAGCAGGCCAAGGCCGAAATCAAGGCTATGCGGCGGCGATTTATATGGTCGCTTTTATTTTTGCTGCCTTTGATGGCGCTGTCTATGCAGCATATGCTGGGCTACCCCCTACCTCAAATCTTTTATAACCCTTTAATTATGGCCATTGCCCAGGGGGTATTAACCACTCCCATTTTGGTGCTGAATCGGCGGTATTTTATCAACGGGTTTAAAAATTTAGTTAAGGGCGCGCCGAATATGGACACGCTGGTGGCCTTAGGCGCAGCGGCATCGTATCTTTACAGCCTTTATATTTTGGTGCGCATTGCCTTAAGGTTAGAAATTACCGGCGGGCATTTGTATTTTGAATCGGCGGGTATGATTTTAACCCTGATTACCTTAGGCAAGCTGTTAGAGATGTTGTCTAAGGGGCGCACCGGCGACGCTATAGAGAAGCTGATGGGCTTGGCCCCAAAAACCGCCACCGTTTTGGTAGACGGGCAAGAGCAAGAGATTGCCACCGCCAAGGTGGTGCCCGGGGATATTTTGGTTGCCCGCCCCGGCCAACAGATTGCGGTAGACGGCGTGATTGTGCAGGGTACGGCGGTAATTGACCAAAGCGCCATTACCGGCGAGAGTATTCCGGTAGAAAAGTCGGTGGGCGACCGCGTAACCGGCGCCACCATCAACCAAGACGGGTATATTCATTACAAGGCCGAGCAGGTGGGTGAGGACACCACCCTGGCCCAGATTATTGCCTTGGTAGAGCAAGCCAGCGGCTCTAAGGCTCCTATTTCGCGCTTGGCAGATAAAATCAGCCTGATTTTTGTGCCGGCGGTAATCGCCGTGGCTTTGGCGGCGGGGCTTATATGGTATTTTGTAAGCCGTGACTTCTTTTTTGCCTTTAATATTGCCATATCGGTGTTGGTAATCAGCTGCCCCTGCGCTTTGGGGCTGGCCACCCCCGTTGCCATAATGGTGGGCACCGGCGTAGGCGCGCAAAACGGCATTTTAATTAAGTCGGCCACCGCGTTAGAGACGGCCCACAAGGCCGACACGGTAATTTTAGACAAAACCGGCACCATAACCACCGGTCACCCCCACGTGGTAGAGGTGGTGGGGCAAGACAAGGCACGCCTGCTGCGTGCGGCTTTGTTGATGGAAAGCCCCTCGGAGCATCCCTTAGCCAAGGCGGTGGTGGAATACTGCCAAAACCAGGGTGTTACCGCCCCCTCCCCCGAGGAATTTACCGCCATTGGCGGGCGTGGCGTGCGCTGTGCCTTAGGCGGCAAGGTGTATTTGGCGGGCAACCGCGCCTTTTTTGAAGAAAACGGCTTGCGGTTTGACGATTTATTTTCGCAAGGTGCTCAACTGGCCGAGCTGGGGCAAACGCCTCTGTATTTTGCCGAAGAGGGTCAGCCCTTGGGGCTCATCTCGGTAGCCGACCAATTAAAGCCCGATGCCAAGGAAGCCGTTGCGGCCTTGAAGGCCCTGCATTTAAACGTGGTAATGGTAACGGGTG
>CAZUJI010000052.1:0-8055 GCA_964620235.1 uncultured Eubacteriales bacterium | reverse complement strand
CAAAACCCGCTGCCGGTTTTGGCAGAGCAGGCAGGCTGGCTTTTAGAGCGCGGCATTTATGCCGACGGCTTAGATACCGAGAAAAAGTGGGAGTTTACCCCCACCGCTCAGGTTGGCGATACCCTTCGTGCAGGCCAGTATATCGGCACCGTGCCCGAAGGCCCCTTTACCCACAAGATTTTTATTCCCTTTTATCTGCTGGGCAGCTATAAGGTAAAATCCATTGCCGAAAAAGGGGAGTACACCGTAAGAGAAACGGTGGCCGTATTAACCGACGACCGCGGCAACGAGATTCCCGTGGCTATGTCCTTTAAATGGCCGGTAAAACGCGCCATTCGCTGCTACAGTGAACGTTTAGCCCCCGTAGAAACGATGGAAACCAAGGTGCGCTTAATCGACTCCTTTTTCCCGGTGGCCAAGGGCGGCACCTATTGCACCCCCGGCCCCTTTGGCGCAGGCAAAACCGTGCTGCAGCACACTACCTCTAAGTATGCCGACGTAGATATCGTTATCATCGCCGCCTGCGGTGAGCGCGCCGGTGAGGTTGTAGAAACCATTACCGAGTTCCCCGAGCTGACCGACCCTAAAACCGGCCGTTCGCTTATGGAGCGTACCATTATTATTTGTAATACCTCTTCTATGCCGGTTGCCTCTCGTGAGGCTTCGGTTTACACCTCGGTAACCTTGGCTGAGTATTATCGCCAAATGGGCTTAAACGTTCTGCTGTTGGCCGACTCTACCTCCCGTTGGGCGCAGGCGCTGCGTGAAATGTCCGGTCGATTGGAAGAAATCCCCGGCGAAGAAGCATTCCCCGCCTATTTAGAGTCTTACATTGCAGCCTTTTACGAGCGCGCAGGTTACGTCCGTCTTCCCGACGGCTCTACCGGCTCGGTTACCATTGGCGGTACCGTTTCGCCCGCCGGCGGTAACTTTGAAGAGCCTGTAACCCAAGCCACCTTAAAGGTGGTTGGCGCCTTCCACGGCCTCTCCCGTGAGCGGTCGGATGCCCGTAAATACCCCGCCGTTGACCCGCTGATTTCTTGGTCGAAATACAAGGGTGTTGTAGATACCGCTAAATCCGACTACTGCAAGAACATTCTTTTGCAGGGCGACGAAATCGGTTCTATGATGAAGGTTGTTGGCGAAGAGGGTACCACGCTGGAGGATTACGTTCTTTATTTGAAATCCGAGATGCTGGATTCTGTATACCTGCAGCAAAACTCCTTTGATTTGGTAGAAGCCAATTGCGGAACTCAGCGTCAGCGCTACGTTACCGATAAGCTGATTCAAATCCTGGGCAGTAGCTATTCCGTGCCCGGCAAAGAAGAAGCCCGCGTATTTATCAACAATATGCGCCAAAAGTTTATCGACTGGAACTATACTGAGTTCGAATCCGACGCCTTTAAAAAGGCTGAGGCCGAAATTGACGCTTTATATGCCCAAGGCGGCGGCCAATTAACCCCACGGGCACAGCGCTTACTAAAGGACGGTGAATGAGAATGAATAAAGTATATAACCGAATTGAATCCATCACCGGTAGCGTTATTACCGTAAGAGCCAACGGCGTTCGCTATAAAGAGCTGGCGCAGATCAACACCCGCTTTGGTAAATCCCTGGCGCAGGTGAACAAAATTGAGGGCGATACCGTTTCTCTGCAGGTTTTTGCAGGCGGTCAGGGTGTTTCCACGGGCGACGAGGTTCGCTTTTTAGGCCGCGAAATGCGGGTATCCTTTAGCGAAGATTTGCTGGGCCGTATTTTTAACGGCTCGGGTGAGCCCCGCGATAAGGGCCCCGCGTTAACCGACAATATGCAGCCCATCGGCGGCCCCTCGGTTAACCCCACCAAGCGCATTTTGGCCAACCGTATGATGCGTACCAATATCCCTATGATTGATATGTTCAATACCTTGGTTGTGTCGCAAAAGCTGCCCATTTTCTCTATTTCGGGTGAGCCTTATAACCAACTGTTGGCCCGCATTGCCATGCAGGCCGAGGCCGACGTAATCGTGTTGGGCGGTATGGGCTTAAAGTACGACGACTTTTTGTATTTTAAGGATGAGCTTGCCAAGGGCGGCGCCTTAAGCAAAACCGTTATGTTTATTCACACCGCATCCGACCCTACGGTAGAATGTATGATGATTCCCGATATGGCCTTGGCTGTGGCCGAGCAGTTTGCCCTGCAAAATAAAGACGTGTTGGTGCTGCTTACCGATATGACCAACTTTGCCGACGCTATGAAAGAAATCGCCATTACCCAAGAGCAGGTGCCCTCCAACCGTGGCTACCCCGGCGATTTGTATTCTCAGCTGGCCTCCCGTTACGAAAAGGCGGTAGACTTTGCCGATTCCGGCTCGGTTACCGTTTTGGCCGTTACCACTATGCCCGGTGACGACGTAACCCACCCCGTGCCCGACAATACCGGTTATATTACCGAGGGGCAGTATTATTTAAAGGGTGGCCGTATCGAGCCCTTTGGCTCGCTGTCCCGTTTGAAGCAAAACGTAAACGGTAAAACCCGTGAAGACCATCGCGCCCTGATGGATGCAATGATTCGTATGTATTCTTCCTATAAAGAAACCCTTGAAAAGAAGAATATGGGCTTCTCTATGACCCGTTGGGACGAAAAACTGCTGAAATACGGTGAATTGTTTGAAGACAAGCTTATGGATTTGTCGGTAAATCTTACCTTAGAGCAAGCCTTAGATTTAGGCTGGGAGATTTTAGCCGACTGCTTTGAAAAGCAAGAAACCGGAATCAAGTCTGACCTTACAGACGCGTTTTGGCCCGAAAAGTAAGGAGGACTGAGTTTTGGCAAAAATCAAATTAACGAAAAACGAGTTAAAGGTACAAAAAGACGCTTTAAAAATGTACCGCCGATATTTGCCTACGTTAACTCTTAAAAAACAACAGCTCCAGTCCGAAATTCGCACCATCGAGGCCAAGGCCAAGGCGGTGCGGCAGGCCCGCGAAGCGTTAGAAAAAGGCTTTTTAGATTGGATTGCTGTTTTTAGCGAGGATGCGGCCTTCCCCAAGGGGATAATCACCGTCAGCAATATCCGCAAGGGTAGCGGTAATATTGCCGGAGTTGAGATACCCACCTTTGAGGGCGCCGATTTTCAAAGAGGAGATTACGACCTTTACACCACACCCCTTTGGGTAGATATTGCCGCCAATCATATGGAAAAGGCAATGTCTTTAGACTTAGAGGCCGAGGTGTTAGACGAGCAGGTGCGCCTGTTAGAGCAGGAGCTTATGGCTACCTCGCAAAGGGTAAATCTGTTTGAGAAGGTAAAAATCCCCGAAACGCAGGAGAATATCAGAAAAATATCCATTTATATGGCCGACCAACAGGTCAGCGCCGTAGTGCGTTCTAAAATATCCAAACGCAAAATTGCCCTTCACAATGCTGTGGGCTCCGAAAAGGAGGTTTATGCATTATGATCGTGCCTATGAAAAAGGTTTCTCTCATTCTTATGGGGGATAAGAAGGCAGAGGCCTTAAAAAAGCTTCGCAAATTGGGGCTTGTGCATATTGAGATAACCGAGGGCTCGGGCCAACGGCTTACCGAGCTAAAGGAGAAAATCTCAACGCTTGAAAACGGCTTGTTTATCGCCGCCGAGCATAAAAGCAAAACCACCCCCCAAAAAGAAGCCGCCCCCGCCGAGGCTTTAACCGTCGCGCAAGAGCTGCTGGAGCTTACCGAGCAGAAAAAGGCGGCACATGCTCGGCAGATTACCCTGAACACCGAGCTGGATCGTTTAAAAAGCTGGGGCGAGGTAGACCCGCAGCAGCTGAGCGACTTAGCGCAAAAGGGTATAGCAATCGTGCCCTGCGAAGCGCCAAAAGCCGAGTACCTGGCGCTGGGCGAAGACATAAAAACCGTTTGTATTGAAAAAACCAAAGCCACCGTTAAATTTCTGTTGGTAGAATCCGACGCAGAGGGCCAAAGCGAGGCTCTTGCAGCCTTAAATGCCTATAAATTAGCGTTGCCCGAAGCCTCTACTGCAGAAATTAAGCAGGAAATCGCCGAAATCGGCGGCCAAATCAGCGGCATAGATGAAAAAATTGCCTCTTACGCGGTGTATTGCGACAGTATAAAAAATGCTATCCAAGCCTGCGAAAAAGAGGTAGAGTTTGAGGTTTATGCTACGGGTATGGCAGACGAAGCTCTGTCCGACACCGAAAAAGGCAACGTTTCTATTGCCTATTTTAAAGGGTATATAGAAGCAGAGCAGGTCGAAAAGCTAAAGCAAACGGCGGCCGAAAATTCTTGGGGTGTGCTGGTTGAAGAGCCCACCGAAGAAGATAACGTGCCCACCAAGCTGCAAAACAACAAGTTTGTAAGCCTGATTTACCCCTTAACCGACTTTTTGGGTACGGTGCCTGGGTATTTTGAGTACGATATTTCGGCTTGGTTTTTAATGTTTATACTCATCTTTTTTGGCATTATTTTTGGTGACGGTGCCTATGGCTTGCTCATTACCGCCGTGGCGCTCATACCCATTCTAAAATCCCTTATTGCCAAAAAACCGGTGCAACCCACCTTTTTGCTTGTAGGCCTGTTTGGCTTGTCCACCATTCTTTGGGGCGCCCTTACCTGTACCTGGTGTGGTTTACCCGCCGAGCAGCTTCCCGCTTGGCTGCAGGCGCTGTCTATACCGGTTATTTCCAACGTCAACGCCGACGTATTGTGGACCCTGCCCTGGACCCCCGAAGGGGTCGGGCTTACCACCGCGCAAAACCTGCAAATCTTTTGCTTTACTCTTGCACTGATACAACTGGTTATTGCCCATATTAAAGGCGCCCTGCGCAATAAATCCTCTTTAAAGATGTTGGGCGATATCGGCTCTATACTACAGCTTTTAGGCATTTACTATTTGGTGCTCAGCCTGGTTGTAAACCCGCAGGTGTTTAGCTTTGGGTTGGTTTTGGCGGGTATTCCCGTTGGAACGGTAGCCATTGCTTTAATAGCCGTAGGCTTTGTGCTTGGCTTCGTATTTTCTAATTATGAAGGAAGCGTTGTAAAATCTATTCTTTCCAGCCTTACCAATATCGTATCGGTGCTGCTGGGCGTAGTAAACGTCTTTTCGGATATTGTTTCGTACATTCGGCTTTGGGCGGTTGGTCTGGCCGGCGCAGCAATCTCTGCAACCGTAAACGAACTGGCAGGTCCCTTGTTTGGTAACTTTATGTTTATGATACTTGCCATTGTTCTTTTGGTGTTTGGGCACGGATTAAATATGATTTTAAACGTCTTGTCGGTAATTGTTCACGGCATTCGTCTGAATACCCTGGAGTTTTCCTCCCATTTAGATATGTCGTGGAGTGGTCATAAATTTGAACCGTTTAAAGAATAAATTTAAAGGAGAATTATTATGAACTTAGGATTATTAGGAACCGCATTGACAATGGGTATTGCCGCTATCGGCTCGGCAATTGGTATTGGTATTGCCGGGCAGGCCGCCATCGGTGCTTGGAAAAAGTGCTACATCAGCAACAAAACCGCACCCTTTATTCTTACCGTTTTTGCCGGTGCACCCCTTACACAAACCATTTACGGCTTTTTGTTAATGCAGCAGATTAAGGCCGCGTCGGCCGACCCCGCCTTGTTGTTTGGCTTGTGCATTGCCTCGGGCGTGTCTAGGGCGCTTTCGGCTGTTGTGCAGGGTAAAGCCGGTGCCGCCGGTGCCGATGCCTTGGCTGAGACCGGTAAGGGCTTTTCCCAGTACATTACCGTTGTTGGCCTTTGTGAAACCGTAGCTTTGTTCGCATTGGTTTTCAGTATGGTAGCTTTGGGCTGATTATTAAACGGTTTGACAGTTATTTTAAAATACGATATAATTTGTCAAGAAACAAAGAGCAAAAGGCCTTTATCAGACCCTTTTGCTCTTTCCTTTTTTCAAAAAAGTGCAAGAAAACCAATGTCATCCTTTATTTTCCGCAAGAAAAACTATTGAGTAATTTTTGCGATTGTGCTATAATAAATTATGTAAAAATGCATAAATATTTATATTTTTGTGTGAAAAAATGGTAACATTGCCAAATCAGCATACATAAGCAAACACGAGCAATCCAAACCTGCCTAAAACGGTACAATTTCGGTGCTTTTGTGTTTGTCGTCGTTCGCAGGCGCCAGCCTTGCGAACTCCTTCGCACCCAAAATCCCACAAAATTCTACCCGTTTTAGGTCGTAGAATTTCCTCGGAGCGCATTTTTGGATGTGCGAGGCACAAGACGCAGCCAATACTTCGTGTATTGGCGAGTATTTTAACGAAGCAAAGACGAAAATCCGCCCGTGGAAATCAGGTTCGGATTATTCGTGCTTGCTTAAGCAAAAAAGGAGTCGGTAAATTATGGCAAAAACTTTTAAACGAGCAGTTAGTCTACTGTTGGTTTTACTGATGGTTGCCACCTGCGTGTGGTCGGCCTTTTCGGTACAAGCCGCAAGTGACGTACTGTTCAAAGACGATTTCTCCTCGTCTGCACTTTCGGGTTGGGCGGCCAATAACGTTGGCGCTGTATCCGGGGGCGAATACGTCCTTTCGGGGGCGGGTATAAACACCGTTACCGGGGCAGATACTGCCGACGGCGTGGGTATTACCGCCGACGTAGAGATCGGTCGCAAAAAAGACCCTGCTACGGGCTTGGCATACGGCAACGGTACAGCCTCTGTCATATTTCATAGTGATGCTTCGGGTAAAAATTACTATGAGTTTGGCTTGGGCATTAACCAAAAGGGTATTGCCTATGTGTTTTTATGCCTGAATAAAGCCAGCGGCAACTCGCCCATTATTAAAAAGGTTAAAAATATCAGCGGGCTGCCCGCCGGCCGTGTTCTTGAAAACACCAAGTACGAGTTAAAGGTACTGTTGTTTGACGGCAAAATCCACGGCTACATTAACGATATTTTATTCTGCGAGGTAGCAGACACCTTAAAATCCGGTAAGGCCGGTCTTTCGGTGCAAAACGCTACCGTAAAGGCCGATAATTTCACCCTTCATAAATTGGGCAAAAAAACCGTTACTTCTGTAAATGTGCTAAATGCCCCTGCCGAGGTTGATTTCGGCCAACCCTTGGGCATTCAGACGCAGGTGCAATACAGCGGCATTTACGGCTCTGAGATTTTAGACGAAAATGCACAAGGCTTAACCGTTACCGGCTATACCGGCGCCGGCAGCAAAACCATTACCGTTACCTGCGGCGGCAAAAGCGACTCCTTTGCCTTAAAGGTTAACCCCGCAAAGGCTGCGCAGGTTGTGTATGATGCAGGCAAATTCTCCAACGCTGAGGATTGGGCCTTTACCCCCCATACCCCCAAGGGCTATGACTTTAGCTACGGCCTGCAGCTGGGCGGCGGTAAAATGTACAGCAAAATCCCCGATTTTGGCGGGTATAATGCTGCTTTAATGGCTGCTGCTATACTGAATAAAGATTTAAGCGGTTTAACAGATTATTCTATTGATTTAACTGCAAAAATTACAAGTGATTTACCCACGGTTTCCAACCGTACCGGCGCTATGGATATTTACTTTGGCAATAACGGCGCAACGCTGGCATTCCGCTTGCAATCCGACGGTATGGTAAGAGTTTACAACGGCACCGTTATGGTTAGCGAAGCCCGCGTAAGCGATCTTGCGTTAAACAAAAGCTTTTCCGTAAAGGTTTCGGTTACCTCTAACGTAGCCACCTTGGTTTTAAACGGCGCTACCGTTACCGCCTATAGCGACGTGAATATGCAGCCCTATTTGGGTATTCGCTCGGTGAACGGCGAGCTGGAAATGTCCTCTTACAAGGTTACTGATTTAGGCGCTCGTTCTCCTTGGGTGGCCAAATCGGCCGTTTTGGTCAGCAAAACCGGCGAAAAGCTTACCGAGTACACCGGTAAAGACGTTAATTTGAGCGACATGTTTCTTAAGGTTACCTATTACACCGGCGACACTCGCATTATATCCATCAGCAAGGATATGCTTTCGGCCTACGAGGCTCTGTCCGACAAGGCGCAAAAAATTACCGTAACCTACGGTGCCACAAGCGCTGCGTTTACATATAATCACA
>CAZUJI010000051.1:0-8695 GCA_964620235.1 uncultured Eubacteriales bacterium | reverse complement strand
CCCAATAGAACGCCAAAGCTAAAATGCAGGTTTTACGCGGCATTTGCAGGGGATTTTTGTTTTTTACACTTTCCGCAGGTTTACATAACAACAAATCGGCCAAAATCCGCCATTCTTTCTTTGACATTTTTTGCCCCCGCCGCAGAGGTATACTTTGAAAAAACGCGTTTGGCGGTGAAAAGATGAAAACTTCGGCAAAAACAGAGTACGCTTCTTCGGTAGAGCAGTTAAAAAAAGCCTTGCTTAGTGTGGCGCAGCAGCTGGGATTTTTTCTTTTGGGGCTGTGCGGCGGTAACGCTACGCTGCTGCAAAGCCTTTGCCCCTTTGGGGTAGCGGCGGTGGCGGCGGCCCCCTTGGGGTACGTGTGCAGTACGGTAGCAGGGGCATTTTTCTCTTACTTATTGCTACTGCTGCGGGGTGGGGCCTTTCGGTATTTGGCCTCGGTGGTGGCGGTGGCAGCCATACGGTGGATTTTAAAAACCGCCAAGGCCGACCGCGACCACCCCTTAACCCCCACGCTGTCGGCCTTTGGAGTACTGCTTTGTACGGGGCTGGTTACGGCGGGCAACCAGCTTTCGGGGGTGCTGCTGGCGGTGTGTGAGGCCATACTGGCAGGGGGTACGGCCTATTTTATGCATCTGGCCACCCGCACCAAGGGGGCGCTGCGGGGTTGCTCGGGGCGCGAGCTTTCGGCGCTGCTGATGACCTTGGGTGTGGGCTTGGCGGGCCTGTTCCCCTATACCCTTTGGGGCGTGTCCCCGGGGCGGTGCCTGGCCTACGTGCTGGTATTTGCCGCCGCGCGATACGGCCGAGCCTCGGCAGGGGCGGTGGCGGGGGTGGTGATTGGCTGTGCCTTAATTTTTACAGGCAGCGGTAGCTTGCCCGCCTTTATTTGTGCCGTGGCAGGTATGCTGGCAGGGGCGGTGGCCCCCTTGGGTAAGCTGGCGGTGGTGCTTAGCTTTGCGGTGGCGGGCTTGGTGGGCACGGTGTTAGACGGTATTTCGGCCCCCACCTTAGGCCTGCTTACCGAGAGTGTGCTGGCGGCGGTGGTGTTTTTGCTGCTGCCCAGGGTCCTGCTTACCAAAATTGCAGCCGTGTTTTCACCCCCTGCCGAACTAACCGAGTTAGAGGGCTTGCGCAAAACCTTGGTCATGCGGCTGCGGTTTGCTGCAGGGGCGCTTACCGGCGTCTCTAAAACAGTGGACGAAATCGGACAACGCCTGAGTCAGCGAGATGCCCCCGATTTCGAGAGCGTGCTGCGGGACGTGGAGGCTGATGCCTGCCGCGGCTGTACCCTATGCACCCATTGCTGGGAGCGGGGCAAAAACGACACCGTAGAGGCTTTGCTGGCTATGACCGACACCCTGCGCCGTGGGCAGCAGGTGCAGTTGTCTCAGTTGCCTGCCGCCTTTGCCGAGCGTTGTCTGCGCCGTGAGAGGGTAGAGAGGGCCTTGGCATTGCATTACGGCAATTTTGCCGCCCGACTGTCGGCCGAAAAGCGTATTGTAGAAATGCGCGAGGTGGTGGCCGACCAGTTTGCCGGTATTTCGGATATGTTAGAGGATTTGGCCGAGGAGATGGACTGCTCGCAAAGCTACGACACCCTTTTGGCCGAGAAGGTGGTTACCGCCCTGGCCGAGCTGGGTATACAGGCCGCCGCCTGCGGCTGTGTGTTAGATAAATACGACCGTATTCGCTTAGAAATTCGCCTGCGGGAGCCGCCCGCCTTACCCTTTCATCGGGCGCGGGTGCTTTCGGTGTTAGAGCAGGTGTGTCAGCGGGAGCTCGAGCCCCCTTGCGTTACGCGGGTGGGCAACACCTACTACGTTACCCTTTGCGAAAAGGCGGTTTTCGCGGTAGATTACGCCGTTTGCAGCCACACCAGCGCGGGTAAAAAAATCTGTGGCGACACCGCCGACTGCTTTTACGACGGTCGGGGGCATTTGTGTATGGTGGTGAGCGACGGTATGGGCACGGGGGGTCGCGCGGCGGTGGATTCGGCGATGGCCTCGGGGCTGATGAGCCGGCTTTTAAAGGCGGGCTTTGGATACGATTGCTCGCTGCGCATCGTCAACTCGGCTATGCTGTTTAAATCCACCGACGAATCCTTGGCTACTATAGATATTACCGCTATAGATTTATTTACCGGCAGCTGCTCGCTGTATAAGGCGGGAGCGGCGCCCACCTTGGTGCGGCGCAGTGGGCGAACCGGCAGGGCCGAGTGCAAAAGTCTGCCTGCAGGTATATTGCGAGAGGTGGGGTTTGACCGCGCCACCGTTACCCTCAAAGCGGGGGATATCGTGCTTATGCTCTCCGACGGCGCCACGGGTGACGGCACCGACTGGATCTGCGCCGAGCTGGAGTCCTTTGCCGACGGCACCGCCAAGCAACTGGCCGAGCGAATACTCCAGGGAGCCCGACGACGGCGCAGCGACGGCCACGAAGACGACATTACCGTGGTGGCGGCTATTTTAGACCGCGCCGTGTAGCAAATTCGGTCAATAAAAACCGATAAAGTATTGCAAAACCAAAAAGGGCGTGCTATCATACGGGTAGCACACCCTTTTTTATGTTTTAGGAGGTATTTCCGATGCAATTTACAGGCGTATCTGCCGAAAAAGCGGCCTTTTTGGCCAAACTGTGGCAAAAACTAAACACCCCGGCCGAGGGCTACACCTTTGCCTTTACCGAGGGCGCGGAATTTACGGTGGAAAAGCAGGGTAACCGTATAAACATCATCTGCAACGGGGACACGCAGCAGTACCGCTCGCTGTTGCTGGCGGCGCAGTTAATTGCAGCGCAAAAAGAGGGTAAAATCACCCAATCTATGCAATTTGAGCACACCGGCGCAATGCTGGATATGTCCCGGGCAGGGGTTATGCAGGTAAACGCCGTAAAAGAGTATATGGAGTATATGGCGCTATGCGGCTTAAACCGCCTGATGCTATATATAGAAGACATCTACACCTTAGAGGGGTACGACTATTTCGGTTATATGCGGGGCCGCTATTCCTGCGAGGATTTAAAAGAAATCGACGCCTACGGTAGGCAATGCGGCGTAGAGGTTATCCCCTGTATGCAGACCTTAGGGCATATGGAGCAGTATCTGCGGTGGAACGAAGGGAAAAAGATGGCCGAGGATGCAACCGTGCTTTTGGTCGATTGCGAAGACACCTACGCTCTGATTGAAAAAATGATCTCCACCCTCTCGGGTTGCTTTACCTCCCGAAAGATACATATTGGTATGGACGAAGCCCATGGACTGGGTCGCGGTGCTCATCTGACAAAGTATGGCTATGAGTCACCCTTTGAACTCTACGTACGCCACCTGGCACGGGTTAAAGAAATTACCGACCGCTACGGCTTAGAGCCGATGATCTGGGGCGATATGTGCTTCCGCTTTTTCTCCTCCAACCATAATTATGATGCCCCGGAGGTTGAGTTCCCCGCCAATATTAAAGAACTGTTTCCTAAAGGGCTCACCTTAGTGTATTATGATTATTCTCACTTAGATCAAGAACACCACTGGGCTATGATCGAAAAGAGTTACCAGCTGTGTGACAATATTGTCTTTGCAGGGGGCATTCATCTCTGGCGCGGCTTGTTGCCCGACCATCAAATGACCTTTGACGCCACGAATGCTGCTCTACCGGCATGTAAAACGAAGGGTATAAAAGATGTGTACGCCACCATTTGGGGAGATGACGGCGCCGAGACCGACCCATGGTTTGGTCTGCCCGGTTTGCTATTGTATGGACAACACGCCTGGGAGGCAGAGCCCGACCAAAGCGATACCGATGCACGGATGCGTCTACTTTGCGGTGCCGATACAAAAGACTTTTTAGATTTAGCGGTAGCCACATGTCCCTTGGCTCGATTCGTATACGGTGGCCCGCCCCGAATGAATATCAAACAAATCGTTTACAGCGATATTTTGTTCGGGCTGTTCGAAGTCGAAATGCAGGATGCGCGCCTGGTGCCCATTTACAACGAGTTAGAGCAAAAGTTTGCTGTATTGGCACAAAAGCCGGGCGTTTTACAAACCAATTTTGCCTACACCGCCGCGCTGTGCCGCCTGGCCGCTCACAAAATAGAAATTGCGCAACAACTGCCGGTGGGGTATAAGGCCCAAGACAAGGCTCTGCTCAGGCGCATAAAAGACCAACTTTTACCCACGCTGGCTGAAGATTACGCCAACGTAAAGCGCTTACATAGCCAGATGTGGCACAAGACCAACCGCCCCTTTGGCTTTGAGGTGGTAGATTCCCGATACGGCGGTAAAATTGCCCGAATCCAAACTGCCTGTGAGCGTTTAGAGGATTATTTAACCGGCAAGATCGACACTTTGCCCGAGTTGGAAGAAAAACGTCTGCCTTGTTTGGGTAAGGGACCTGCACCTGCATACAATTTGATATACTCCACCTATCTGTGGCGATAAAAAAGGTGATGCGGGGAGGCTCGTAAAGCAAAGGGTTCGCTTTGTATTAGAGTTTCCTTTGGCGGTATTTCTGTTTTATGCGCCCGCCATTTTAGACCGCGCGGTGTGATGGATGCGTTCGGTACGCTTCACACCGGCGATTTCGGTCAATAAAAAGCCTATAAATTCATTGAAAAACAAAAAAGGGTGTGCTATCATTTTGGTGGTACATCCTTTTACTATTTTTGTGTTACGTTGGGAGGATTTATATGCTGTTTACGGGCGTATCTACACAAAAAGCGGAATTTTTAACCAAGCTATGGTCAAAGCTGAACACCCCTGCCGAGGGCTACACCCTCGCCTTTAAAGCGGGGGCGGATTTTACCGTAGAAAAACAAGGAAAAGAGATTTTAATCACCTGCCAGGGGGATACCCAGCAATACCGCTCGCTGTTGCTGGCGGCCCAACTCATTTTGGGGCAAAAAGAGGGCAAAATCACCCAAAGCAAACAATTTGAGCGGGTAGGTGTTATGCTGGACCTATCTCGCGCCGGGGTAATGCAGGTGCAGGCCGTGAAGGACTATATGGAATTTATGGCGCTGTGCGGGCTGAATGCATTGATGCTGTATATAGAGGACATATACACCGTTGAAGGGCGTAAATATTTTGGGTATATGCGGGGCCGCTATACCTGCGACGAGTTAAAAGAGATCGACGCCTACGGTAAGCAATGCGGCATAGAGGTTATCCCCTGTATGCAGGTGTTGGGGCATATGGAGCAATATTTAAAATGGCCCGAAGCCGCCGGACTGGGCGACAACGACTACGTGCTTATGGCCGATAACGAAAAGGTATACGAATTTATCGACCGTTGCTTTGCCACCCTTTCGGGCTGCTTCACCAGCAAAAAAATCCACATCGGTTTAGACGAAGCCTTTGGCTTAGGTCTGGGCAAATATTTGGCAAAAAACGGCTACAAGCCGCCCTTTGATACCTTCTGTCGGCACCTAAACCGCGTAAAAGAGATTGCCGACCGCTACGGCTTAGAGCCGATGATGTGGAGTGATATGTACTTCCGCCTGCACTCTCCCAGCGGCTCTTTTTACGACCCGGATATCGTCATCCCGCCCGAAACGGCGGCCCGCATCCCCGAGGGCGTGTCGTTGGTATACTGGGATTACTATCATATTCTGCCCGAGACCTACGAACGGCTGATGAAGCGACATCTGGCCTTGACCGACAATCTGGTCTTTGCCGGTGGTATTTGGCTCTGGCGCGGCTTGTTGCCCGACCATCAACTGACCTTTGACGCCACCAACACCGGTTTGCCGGTGTGCAAAAAATACGGTATCAAAGACGTTTACGCCACTGTGTGGGGGGACGACGGTGCCGAGACCGACCCCTTGTTCGGGCTGCCCGGCGTGGTGTTATATGGCGAGCACGCTTGGGAATCCGAGCCCAATCAAGCCGACACCGACGCTCGTATGCGCCTGCTTTTAGGCGCCGACACTCGGGACTTTTTAGATATGGCCACCGCCTGCTGCCCGTTAGAACGGCACACAACAGAGCAGGGCCCCTCTCGGTTAAATATAAAATATATTGTGTACAACGATATTTTGTGCGGTCTGGTAGACGCCGAGCTGCAAGACCCGCGCTTAGTGCCCATCTACAACCAATTAGAGCAAAAATTTGCTGCTTTGGCGCAAAACGAGGGCATTTTACGGACCAACTTTGCCTACACCGCCGCGCTGTGCCGCCTGGCCGCCCACAAAATAGAAATTGCGCAACAACTGCCGGTGGGGTATAAGTCCCGGGACAAGGCTCTGCTAACGTGTATAAAAGACCAACTATTGCCCCAATTGGCCGAGGATTTTGAGGCTGTAAAGCAACTGCATTTTCAAATGTGGCATAAGACCAACCGCCCCTTTGGCTTTGAAGTGGTGGACACCCGCTACGGCGGCAAGGTCAACCGTATTACCACCGCTATTGGCCGGTTGCAGGCCTATCTGTCCGGTGAAATAGATTCTTTACCCGAGCTGGAAGAAGAACGCCTGCCGTTCTGCGGCGTGGGCGCA
Organism: uncultured Eubacteriales bacterium; assembly: GCA_964620235.1. Taxonomy (GTDB): domain Bacteria; phylum Bacillota; class Clostridia; order Oscillospirales; family Acutalibacteraceae; genus CAZUJI01. Next base: position 2,203 of record CAZUJI010000051.1, on the reverse strand, counting down.
GCGTTTAGCCACAATTCCCCCTATACCGGAATTTATTCTTCCTATTATCACAAATAAACGTCCGGCCTGCCGAGGCACTCTGCCTTTGGCAGGCTTTTGTTTAGCGCGTTAACCGTTTGGGCTCTTTCAACCGTTTAGATAATAAAAAGCCTGTAAACCCATTGAAAAACCAAAAAGGGTGTGCTATCATTTGTATAGAGCACTCTTTTTATTTTTTGGGGCAGGGTAGGGTCCCCTACTACAATGCGCTGCACGCAGCGTATCATTACCCGTAAGCAGATTTTTGGGTTATTATTACAAAAAAGAGGGTATTTGTATGAAAATGCAAAAGCAACTGGTTAGTTTTTTATTGGCGATGCTTTTGGCGGTATCTCTATTTTGTGTGCCCGCCGCGGCCGATACGGTGTCAGAAGCGCGCTTTGGCAAAAGGATTTTGCTGCAAATGGAGGATGCCGACGCCTTGGTCTATGCCTACGAGCAGCTGGTTGCGGGTTGTAACAACACCTCCGAAATGGTGGATTTACAACACCAAACCTACACCTACTCTGTTACAATGGTGCAGACGGTCTACGAGATGGTGCAGCGGGATTACCCCGAGCTCTTTTGGATGAACGGCGCTTATTCTTACGGCGTTATAGAAAATAACGTTGTGGCCATATACCCCAATTACCTGTTTACCGGCGACGAGCTGGAAGCGGCACAGGCCGACTTTGACGAGGCCACCCAAACGCTGCTTTTAGGGTTAGAGGGGCTGTCGGATTACGAAAAGGCCGTTACCCTGCACGACCGCTTAGCCAAAAGCGTAAATTACGAAATGTCGGGCTACCACCAAACCGCCTACGGCGCGTTGGTCAGCGGCAACGCGGTGTGCGCAGGCTATGCCCGGGCTTACCAGCATTTAATGCAGGCGGCAGGGCTCTATGCCTGGTACGTCAGCGGCACCAGTTTAGACCCGGTGACCGGCAACGCCGTTGGCCACGCCTGGAACTTGGTAAAAATCGACGGCGACTGGTACTACACCGACGTCACCTGGGATGACCAGGGCGACAATATAATGTACACCTATTTTAATATTACCTCGGCACAGATTGCCCAAGGCCACGCGCCGGGTGAGTTTGCCGAGTACTTGCCCACTGCCACTGCTACCGGGGCCAACTATTTTGTAAAAAACGATTTGGTGGTTAGCGGCTTTAATGCCGAAAAATTGGCGCAAATGCTGCTAAACGGCCGCCGTACTGCCCATTTTTGCGTAGAGGGCGACATAGATGCATACCTTGCCGATTTTAACGAGAATTTATTTGTTGTGGCTGAAAATATGGGCTCTACCGACTATGCCGGTGTCGGCTATAGCTATATACCCTTTGGCTCTACGTTAACCATTACCATTGAAATTACCGAAAACACCCACACCTACGATAATGCTTGCGATACCGAGTGTAACGTCTGCGGTGTGGCCCGCGACGTGCCCGACCACCTTTACGACGACGACCAAGATGCCGAGTGCAACGAGTGCGGCGCCATACGCGAGATTTTGCCCGCTTATATTGCAGGGGATTTAAACGGTGACGATAAGGTCACCGACGCCGACGCGGTATATTTGCTGATGCACACCTTCTTCCCCGACACCTACCCGGTAGACCAGGATTGCGATTATAACGGCGACGGCAAGATAACCGACGCCGATGCGGTGTATCTTTTAATGTATACCTTCTTTCCCAGCACCTATCCTTTGCAATAAAGTGGAAAAGAGCCCCGCGAGGGCTCTTTTTTTGTGCCGGACTAGCAATTTTTCATACCATGCCGCATAGCCTTATTTTAAAGGAGATGTTGGTATGCTGCCGGGTTTTTTGCAATTATTATCGCAGGTATTCTTTTTTGCGCTGCACGTTATCAATTCGGGGTCCTTTCCCAAGCCCCTTGGCGCCCAGGAGGAAACGGCGTGCCTGCAGGCCTTTCGCGAGCAGGGGGATATGGCTGCCCGCAACAGGCTGATTGAGCACAACCTGCGGCTGGTGGCCCACGTTATTAAAAAATACTATTCGGCCGGCCACGACCAGGACGATTTAATCTCTATCGGCACCATTGGTTTAATTAAAGCGGTAGAAACCTTTGATTATAAAAAGGGCATCCGCTTGGCCACCTATGCCTCGCGGTGTATTGAGAATGCAACCCTCTCGCAAATGAGTTTTTAGTTACAAAAAGA
>CAZUJI010000050.1:0-8710 GCA_964620235.1 uncultured Eubacteriales bacterium | reverse complement strand
CCAGCACTTCCTTGATCCGGTTCAGGATATTGGTGGTGATATCGAACAGGGTCTGCTTGTCCTTCATAATGGACAGGTCGTAGTCCGGCACCACATGGAACGCCTCCAGCACCTGATCCAACATCTGCCGATGCTGCCCGGTGACGCAGACGATGGTTTCGATGTTTTCTCTGGTCTTCAGCTCGTTGACCAGAGGGCACATTTTGATTGCTTCAGGCCGTGTGCCGAAGACAAGCATTACTTTTTTCATGAGAATAACCTCACTTGATTCTCCGTTTTATGTAGCCAATGGCCCGTTTTACAAAATGAACTATGGGATTGGGCCTTCTATTATCCTTTTGAATCCGCTTTTTCAGAACATTTGGATCAGTTTCATAAACTGCTCCTGCCTTGAGTTTTTGCAGATTTGCTTTCCACACACGCACAAAGGATGCCGTTTCCTTCTCTCTCAGCACGCCGTGGTTCAAGTCGAGAGGTTCGCCGGTCTGTGCCACCTTCAAATCGCCGCAGTACAGATTATCCAAGCGCCAGTCAATAGCTTGGGCTTTCTGGATGTCCGCAATACCGATGTCGCGGACTTCCAACTTATCCTTCACTGCGGCCCAGGCATTTGCACCGGCCTGCGTTCGGATGATCACAGAATTGCTGCCCAGCTTGGAATCATCTTTGCCTGTATAGTTGTCACCCAGGGAAATATCCGCGCAGACGTTGAGTTTATCCACACAGTACAGGCACCGCTCAGGCATGAAGTAAGCCTTCGCCCTTGCACGCTCTTCCAGCGGGACGTAAAAAGCCTCCCGACCTTCGGGAAAGAACTTCATATCACCGGGCCAGCCGCCGCTTTCCTTGTTCTTAAAATGGAGAGCTTCCAGTGTATTGCCATGACAGTACTGATCCTGCCAGTAGGAAATCACATTGTAATTGAAAACTTTATCGCAGAACAGCCCGATAAACAGATGCTGTTCCCGGTTTAGATTTAGCTTTTTCACAGCGACCTGAAGGCCACGAACAGCACAGGAAGTACCCACAAAAATCAAACGGGCATTCCGGTTCTCCTTCATGTATGCTACTGCATTTTCGTGGGAAACTGGCAGATACCGGGATTTAGGAGCATTGGACTGATTCCAACAGTCTTTAACCTCCTCAGCCGTATAGAGCCTGGTCTTCAATTGCTGACGATAATCATAGGAATCCAGACAAAAGGCTCCGTCATAGGCTCCGGTCTCAAGTAATTCCCGAATTATTGTGGATACTACACCGCCGGATGCACTAATATGGCGCAATTCCGGGTCTCGGCTCCAGACATTGTAAGATGCCAGGACAGGGCCTGTAACGGTTTCTTCTGCTGTTCCTTTCGCTTCATAGCGGTGGCCCAACCCCGGGCAAACAGAGGCACACAGGCCGCAGTTTACACACTGCTGCTCATTGATATTGGGTACATACAGTCCGTTTTTCTTGTTCCAGGAGATACATTCTTTGGGACAGATTGCCTTACAAATGCCGCAACCGCTGCACAAATCTGCCTGGACAGTTTTTTTTACAGTATTTCGTTCCATACATACCCCTTTCTCCCAAAATCAAAATTGTCTTTTCAGAATCCGCCGAACCATGCTCATCATCTCATGGAACTCCGGGCGTTTGCAGTTCAGCAACGCAAAGATTACGTTAGGCACAACTACACAAACGCACATCTTCAATACAAATGCTGGGATGCCATCGCTCAACAGAGAACAGATCCATAATGTTACAGCACCAGCCAGCAACATCGTACTCGCACTTAGGAACATCTTTCCGTAGTACGACTTGCTGCTTCGGTGGAATACATACTTGAAGATGGTGTAAATCTCCCAAGGAATAGAAATAAAGAGGGAAAATACCGTAGAGAGAATAATACCAGAGATACCGATAACCTGAACCAACGCAATGTTCAGCACCACATTCACAATCATGCAGACATACGGACGGAAGCGGTCTTCCCACCAGATACCAGCTGCATCTTTGTAGACAACAGGAATCTTTCGAATCTGGTAGACGTAGAAATACAACCCCATTTCCAGAACCACATAAAACGGGAACATCAGTTCTTCACCAACCCAAATCTGCATGAAGGGCTGGTAAAGGCACACAAGACAAACAGCACACCATCCAACCATCCAGGAATTGATGAAGGAAAACTTCTCAAAGTTGCGGTAGTTGGTATCCAGAGAATCCGTCTGCAGACTGTTGCCCAATCCAGCGGTCATAGAGGAATAAACAATACCAAGGAAGCCGATAATCGAGGACATAATGTAGTGGTAGTTTCCATACATTGCAATGGCCGTTAGTCCCAAAAAGGCAGACATGACCAGATTATCAGCTGCGTTCAGCACTACTGTGTTGAGTTTCGTACCGATCAGCGCCGCAGTCTTTTTGAAAATAGACTGTTTCAGTTCCCTGGATACTTCTCCTTCAGGCTCCAGCCCGGGGAAATTCCGGTTAACAAAGATCAGCCGAAGAATGTTCGTCAGTACGGTAAATACTGGGAGCCAGATCACATAAGCATAGTAGTTCTTTGTGAGAAAAAGGCTGACCAACATTACAGCATAGGACGCAGGGGTAATAATAGCGGCAATCTTGCTGTTGATATCATCCCGCTGATATGCCTGAACCAGCGCATTCTTGTAAGCAAATAGCCAATAGCTCAACACTGCGTTGATTAGATAAATGAAGTAAAGCAAGTACAGATTTATATTAGGCGGCAGTTCCTCCGGAACTAATATCTTGAGGAACGGCATCAGCGACAGTCCAAGAACCAAAATAACTGTGCCAATAATTCGATACAGCTTTTTGTACAGATTTAGAAGTGCGCAGATGGTTGCGTGATCGTTTTCAGCAATAGGCTTGTACATACTGTACACCATAGCTGCACCAATGCCCAATTCCGTCAAACTCAAAAAGCTGAGAATGGAAGAGAACAAACTGCTTAGTCCTAGATACTGGGTGCCCATGATATACAGGATCACAGTTCTTGTTATAAAGGGCAGAACAATATTTATAATACGATTCAAGGAGCCAAATGCAATATTTCGCAGGGTATTTTTAGTTCTTGCAAATCTCATATTAGCGCCTCTTATCCCTCAGACAGTACATCAAAAACATTTTCCTTTTGAACAGCAGTAAGTCTCTGGCGAATCTTTGCGGATTCTTCAGTATAGCAGGCATCCATCCGTTCAATTGCATCCAGCATATCCGTCGTACCAGACTCGCTGCGCACATCGAAAACATACCTCTCCTGCTCAAACAACTTCAGCAGATCATGATATTTCGTGGCCCAGCCCAATGCAATACAGGGCACGCCGTTTTTATAAGCATGGACAATAGAGTGAAAACGCGAAGCCACCAGATACTGGAACCTCTGCACCAACTCATTGAATTCTAGGCAACTGAAATCCTGGTCCAGCAGAATCACAGCTTCGCAATCTTCAAAACGATCCTTCAGCGTGCGGCACAGGGCGGCGTCCATGGTGGAATGGCTCAGAAGATACACCATTTTACCAAGACTCAGCAGCTTCGTTACCACATCCGTGTACATAGACACAACAGCTTTCCGGCTGCTCGCATTGACATTCATAGAGTTAGGGATTACCGCCACACTCTTCTCGGCAATCTCGGGTAAATTCATAACGGAGCAATTTTTGAATACATGATCAAGGTTGATACCCTTATTACCCAACACCAGATCCGTCGCCAAACGCACATTGGTCAGTCCATAGGTATTTACGAGGGCATCATAACCCTCCTGCTCCCTTGCAAAAATCACCTTTGCGGTGGGGAGCAGATTCCGGATACGTTCGTTCAGAGCTTTCCTATCCGGCCCAAAATCGAAGGGGCCAAAGGATTGAGGCATCAGGTAGACAGGGATATTAAATCCTTCTGCAAATTCTAAAACATCCAGGAAGTCATTGCAGATTTTATCATTCCAGTTAGAACCTAGTGCATAGCCGCTGATGTCCACAATAAAGTCTGTGTTGCGATAGATTGCTTCAGCTTCCAACAATTCAGAGCGGCTACGTAGCAAAGTAATTGCTCGCTGCAGCGGATTGCGCTGACAATGCGCAAATTTCATTGGATACCAGCCGGTGAAATCAAATGTAAATTGACTTTTATCCAGTTTTCTATTCGCCAGATCCACAGGAGAATACAGAAATATCCTGTGATTAGGAAATCGTACCCGCAACTCATGTACGGCAATCAGGGTCATAGCTTGAGCACCCTTATTTACCATACCGCCGCCGGTGATAATGATATTTTTCATTTGAACAAATGTCCTTTCAAAAAGCGAACAGCTGCAACGCACCACATGAAGGGAACCGGCGCGCCAATATATTGGGCACACTGTTTTGCGGTCAGGCGATATGCTTCGTCGCAGACGGTGTGGTCACAATAGAAAGTGTACCACATCATCATTTTCGTTTTCAATGGATCACCGATGAATTCGGACTTCTCTCGCTGCCACAGACCGGCACTCTGTGGATTCTTAATAAAATTCCGCCCCACATTGGCAGTCAGGCCATCAGGCTGATATTCATAGACCCAGATGATGTCATCAAAAACCCGAACCTTGTAGCCATCGTGCGCCATTCGGTTCCAAGTAACAGCTGGTGTGACAAATTTTTCACCATCAAACTCAGGATATTTATACCGTTTCTGGATTTCAGTGAAGAACACCGGGGCGCGCTCGCCGTCAATGGGCTTCACAGTGAAGTCTGCGTAACGCTCCAATAGGGTGGCATCTCGATATGGTGCATCCAATGGGGTATTGGGAGTCTGATCCGGGGCAGTGCCCAAGTTGCCTACCACACCGCAGAAACTGCCGTCTTTGGGTAGGGTGTCCACCCATGCAGAAACCTTTTCCAAAGCATCGTTGGTCAGATAGTCGTCGCTGTCCACATTGAAGAACAGTTCCCCCTGCGCAAGGTCTACACCGTAGTTGATAGCCCGGCACTTGCCGCCGTTTTCCTTTTTGTAGTAACGGATGGGGAAATCATTGCCCTCCTGCTGCCACGCGGCGACAACTTCCGCAGTGTTGTCAGAGGAACCGTCATCCACGATCAGCCACTCAAAATCCCGAAAAGTCTGCCGCTGCAGTGAGTGATATAATTTTTCGATGATATACGCCCGGTTATATGTCGGGGTAAATACGGTGATTTTCACGATATATCCTTCTTTTTTCTTACAATATAGCCATGGGTATCTTTTAGTTGAGTGCGAATCTCATCCCACTCATTAGCATTAAGCTGGGTAAGTTCCCGCCAGGGACGCTGAATGCACGGATGAGTTTCATAGCCACGCAAGTGTTGTTGCTTGAATTCCTCAGTAGTTTTAATAAAATGCGCAGGATTTCCCGCATAAACAGTATGGGACGGTACGTCACTGGTTACAACACTACCTGCGCCAATTACAGCATAGTCACCAATGCGCACATTACATAAAATCGTGGAACCCTGTCCAATAAAGACATGATTACCGATTTCCACGATTCCAATTTTGCAGGTCCCCTCGGTCAGATAGCCCATGCTGGCATCATGGGCAAGTATTTTTACATTGGACGAGATCGTTACATAGTCGCCCACAGTAATCAAGCCGGGATAAAGGGAGTCAAATGGGTAATCAGTAAAAATATCCACATGTTCGCCGATACGAAGTCCCCGGGCTTTCAGTGCTTCCAGTTCGCGTTGCGCGGACGTTTGCCCCCCTCGAAGATACGCCTTCAGTCTACGGAGCAGTTTCCTAATCAATTCCATCACAACCTCCAGAAGCGAATGCCTTTCTGCTTCACGGCGTCCAAATCCAGAATACCCTTCACATCGACCAGCACTTTTTCCTCATTGGGCATATTTCGGAACAGCTTTAGATACTGATCCACGCTCATCTGGCGGAACTCGTTATGCGCAACAGCTAGGATCAAGCAGTCAAGATCCGCAATTTCTTCCATGGGGGTCAGGGTAACGCCGTACTCATGCATGGCATCCGGCTGGCTTGCCCAGGGATCTACAACGATAGGCTCGATGCCATATTCCTTCAGACGAACGATGATGTCTTCAACCTTGGAGTTGCGGGTATCTGGGCAGTTTTCCTTAAAGGTCAGGCCAAAGATGGCGACCTTCGCGGTCTTGGGAGACTTGCCTGCCAGAACCATTTCCTTGATGGCTGCATCAGCTACAAAGGCACCCATGCCGTCGTTGACCTTTCGGCCCGCCAGAATGATCTGGCTGTGATAGCCCAACTTCTCAGCTTCGTAAACGAAATAGTAAGGGTCAACGCCGATGCAGTGACCACCCACCAGACCAGGACGGAAACCCAGGGCATTCCACTTAGTGTTCATGCCGTCCACAACTTCGTTGGTGTCGATGCCCATGCGGTCAAAGACCATGGCCAGTTCGTTCATAAAGGCGATGTTAATATCACGCTGGCTGTTCTCGACCACCTTGATGGCCTCAGCAGTCTTGATGGTAGAGACAGGGTAAGTACCAACCTCGATGACCAGGTTGTAGATGTTCTTGATCTCCTCCAGGGATTCAGCGTCCATGCCAGAGACGATCTTGGTGATGTTTTCCAGGCGGTGAATCTTATCACCAGGATTAATTCGCTCGGGAGAATAGCCCACCTTGAAGTCCACACCGCACTTCAGACCGGATTCACGTTCCAGGATTGGCACGCAGATATCCTCGGTGACGCCGGGATAGACGGTGGATTCGTAGACCACAATGGAACCGGGGGTCAAGTTACGGCCCACCACCTCACTGGCACCGATTACGGGAGCCAGATCTGGAGTCTTATCCTGATTGACAGGAGTAGGTACAGCGACGATCAAAAACTTTGCCTTGCGCAAATCCCTTTCGTCAGAAGTGAAATCAACGGAAGTATTGCGGATAGCGTCATCGCCTACTTCGTGAGTAGGATCAACGCCGGAGTGGTACAAATCAATTTTAGCTTGATTAACATCGAAACCGATCACATTGACTTTTTTTGCAAAAGCAACCGCGATGGGCATACCAACATAACCAAGACCCACCAAAGCAACTTTTTCTTCCTTATTTACAATCCTTTTATACAGTGACATTATTTTGTCCTCCGTGTTAAACACCGACTTTCAAACTATTCCGCAGTCTGCAAGTCATAGCAAAAGATATATCAGAAAGGAATGCCCACAGTCTCTGTTTCAGAGGCAGGCTTCTCTTATCTTCATTCGTCAAGGAATATCGCTTCCGGACATCAGCCAGCTTTATAAAGGCTTTCTGACAGTCCTCCTGATTCATATGAAGCAGGGACATCTGTCCCATATACAGACAAGTATACCATAGATTAATTCTCGCCTGGGGTACAAGTTCCGGGAAACGTTCATTAAGCAGTTCCAGTCGTTGACACTTGGCATCCACCGCCTGAAGCCGAGGCAATGAAAAGGATAGGTGCATCACAGATTCCGGCTGCTGGCGATATGCATACATCTTACAGGAAGTCCGAACCAGTTTCCGGGCATTTGCAATCACCCGGTAGGTCCAAAATTCATCATCTATCCGATTACCCACAGGGAAACGGATATTGCCGATGGTGCTGCGGCGGTACAGCTTATTGGGCGGAGTCTGACGAAACATGGAATCGGCGATATGAAGCTTCATGGCCTGTTCAACGGTGTAAACCCCGCTTTCAAAGTGGCTGCCGTCATCCAGCGGCGCGTCATCCAACTCCGTTTCCAGCAGTCCGCACTCCGCAATGTCCACACCATCTGTCATCAGGTTGAGCAGATGCTCATACATGTGCGGTTCGATGTAATCATCACTATCGATCAGACTGATATACTCACCCTGGGCAATATCCAGTGCAACATTCCGTGCCAGACCCGCACCACCATTTTCTTGGTGAATAACCTTGATACGTCTGTCTTTTGCCGCCCAGGCATCGCACATAGAACCACACTTGTCAGGGGAGCCATCGTCCACTAAAATGATTTCTAGTTGTGTGTGCGACTGATCGACAACCGACTGAACACAGCGGTCAAGATATTTTTCAACCTTGTAAACAGGTACAATCACGCTGATCAATTCCATCGGCGTACTTCCTCTATTCTATGTCATATTTTTTATCGTTTCCTGAAATCCGCGTATAAACTCTATGGACCCATCCATAGCTTGCTGGCCACACAGCGACCCAGAGAGCCATAACTTTCAGTTTAACGTCACAATCATTTCCAGCAAGTAACTTCCATAATCTTTGGCGCAGTTCTTTGCGCGTTTCCTTACGGTAAGGCTCGACCAGCTTTTTCTGATCACCCAAAGACATGGTTGCGCCTGTTATCAGCTGACGCGTCAGTCTCGGAATGAGAGCAGGGTACAATTCTTTTTCCGCATCATCCAGAATAAGGTGAATTACTTTAAGCGGATCTCGCAACTTATGTTCATTAAGTTTTGAAGTAGCTGCTGATCCCTTTCGCAGGACATAATGATACGGGCAAACATCTTCATAAACCGCTGTATCAGCCGCCTTAAACAACCAATAATTCATCAGTAAATCTTCATTTATTTTTATATCCTTGGGCAGCTTGTTATCGTGTAACAAGCTGTAGAACAAGGCCTTGTGAAAGAGCTTGTTACACAGGCCCGGCTCAATAAATGAGCCGGATATCAGGTCTTTCAGCCCTGATATCTTGTCTTGTTTCACAAGACAGCCCGAG
>CAZUJI010000049.1:0-8716 GCA_964620235.1 uncultured Eubacteriales bacterium | reverse complement strand
ATAACCTGCATAACCTTTTTGGCTGTGCCCGCTCGTAAGAAATGGTACACCGCCGAAACGGTATACAAAGCAATCATCGAGGCGCCGTAAATGCCGCCGCCCACAATGCCCCAAGCATCCCCTTTTGGGATAGACACCCACAAGCAGCCCAGCAGCACAAAAATACCAAGAGCGCCCCCTACGGTGTGGGATATGGCGTTGCAAAGCTCTTCGCCGTGGGTATAATCAGGCAAAAGCCGTTGACCAAGGGGTGTACGGTGACGGTGGGGTTTGGGGTTATTTGCCTCGCACATCATCGTCACCCTCAAAATACACCGCCAGCATATCCGGCCCCACGTGAGAGCCGGTGGCCGGCTCGTGGCAGGCCATAAGAATCCGCTTGGGCGGGCGCTTTTGGCAAATCAGCTGCTGCAAAAGCAGGGCATCCTCTAAGCAATCGGCGTGGGTAATGGCCACGGTTTGCTTCTCGGGCTCTACGGCAAGTGTGTTATACTTCTCGGCCAGCAGCTCTATGGCCCGCTTGCGCCCACGTGCTTTTAGAAAAGAGACGATTTGCCCCTGCTCGTTGCCCTTTAAAATAGGCTTGATATTTAATACCGAGCCCAGCACCGCCGTAGCGCCGGTAATGCGACCGGTGCGGCGCAGGTGCATTAAATCGCCCACGGTGAACACCTGGTAAATTCTATGGCGCAGAGCATCTAAAAAGTCGGCAGTTTGGTTTAAATCCCGGCCGGCATCGCGGCACTCTATGGCCCGCACCACCAGCAAGCCCTCACCCAGGGCGGCGCCTAAACTGTCAATTAACCGGATATTGCGCTCCGGAAACTGCTCCAGCAGCTGCGCGGCGGCCATAGTGGCGCTGTTGAACGAACCGCTGACCCCTGAGGACAGGCCTACGAATAAAATATCCTGCCCCTGCGCTAAAGCAGGCTGCATATAATCGATATACCGTTGGGGGTTGACCTGCGAGGTGCTGACCTGCAGCCCGTTGCGAATGGCATCGTAATAGGCCTTGCCGTCAAAGGCGCGGGGGTCGGTGCAGGTATGCTCTTGCCCGTCGATATAATACGAAAAGGGTATAATGGTAATATGATGCTGCTCTACCAGCTCAGGTGGCAGATTGGCAGACGTATCGGTAAAAATAGCAAACGACATAAAAACCTCCTAAACGTATTGTATTTACTATACCCTTTCGGCAGCCCTGCTTCAACCTACCGGACGGTTTTGGGGGTAGAGCGCTGCTTCTTTGGGCTGTACCGACGGTAGATTCAGGTAAACCGACGGTAGAATTCATACAAAATTCATTGATGTTAGGGGCAGAATATGGTAAACTGAAGAAAACGATCGGTTGAGGAATGAAAATGGAAGAAATTAAAACGATTATTGCTAAAAACATAGCCAGCCTGCGCCAAGCCCGAGGAATTACCCAATTGGAGCTGGCCGAAAAACTAAATTACACCGACAAGGCCGTTTCAAAATGGGAGCGTGGAGAGTCGATTCCCGACGTGACAGTGTTGCTGCGACTGGCCGATATTTTTGAGGTATCGTTAGATGCCCTGGTGCGCGCCGACACCGCCGCACCTGCGCCAAACGCCTCGGCCAGAGCCAAACGCAACCACGGCTTCATTACCGGTATGAGCATTATATTGGTGTGGCTGGTGGCTACAATGCTCTTTGTCATTATTGACCTGACGGGGGCAAAAATATTCACCCATTGGATGTCTTTTATCTATGCGGTGCCGGTATCTTTTGTTGTACTGCTGGTGCTTAACTCGGTTTGGTTTAACCGCCGCCATAATTATCTGATTATCTCCCTTTTAATGTGGTCGGTGCTGGCGGTACTCTTCCTTTCTTTTTGGCTGGGCGGGTTTAATATCTGGCTGATTTTCGTGCTGGGCCTGCCGGGGCAAATTATTATCCTTTTGTGGTCTAAACTAAAATAAAAAAGCCGCTCTGTCTTTCGCCCACGCTTCATAGGGCAGTATTTGTTTCTCAAACAAAATTCCCCGCTTTTTTGCCAAAAACTTTAAAAGGCGACAGCCTTTCTGCATTTTTTGGCTTCAAATCGGCAAATTTTATGTTTTTACGAAACTGCAAAGCACCTTAAAAAGAAAATTTTTAGTGACGGGAAAGGCAAAAACCTCCGATAACGTTGACGCGTATCGGAGGTTTTTAACATAGTATGGCACAAAAATTTCGCTTTTTAAGGAAATACATCCCTACGAAGCGTGGGCGTTTGATAGATCGGCTTTTGCGCCGAGAAACAAAAATCTTCTTAACTTAACGGTACGCGGCGTTTAAAAAACGCCTTACAAAATTATTTTTCTGCGTAAAAGTATACGGTGCGCTCCTCAAAGGACAGCATTAAGGTGTATAGCTCGCTGCCGTCGGAATAGCCGGTGGCGGTAACGGTGGCGGCCGCTTCAAGCTCGCCCCCCGTTAGTTTATAAATGGATTCGGCATCGTTTTTGGACTGCAGCTCACACCCAAAGCGCCAGCTTTGGCCGTCGGCCTTGTTTTGAAGAATCAGCTCTTTTTTGGTAACCTTGCAGGTTAACTCCAGCGGGGTAGCCTGGGCGTAATCGCCGCCGTAGTACTCTTGCTCGGCGGGCGAGGCATATAAAAGAGAGCCGTTTTGGCTGTTTTGCACCGCCGAAAACTGCCACTTATGGGCGTTTAGCGCCAACGGGTCTTTTTTGGCGCAGCCGCAAAGGCCCACGCCCAACACAAATGCCAAAATCAATGCTAAAACACGCATATATTTTTTCATACTTAAATCCTCCAAGAAAAGCTACAAGCATTATACCCCTTTTTGCGCCAAAAAGCAACTAATATATACAAATTAGAAAAGCCCGCTCGGTATTTTATACCGAACGGGCTTGCTTTTACAGGCTTATGCCCACCACATTTGGGCGGGTTGCTCGCGAATAATAATATTGTCTAAGAATTTAACGGCGGCCTCTAAGCCCTCTTTTACCGACATTAAGCCGTCTTCGTGCTCAATGGAAACGGCGCCGTCGTAGCCGATGGTGCGCAGGGTGGACATCATATCCTTCCACAGCTTTTCGTTGCTGCCGTAGCCAATGGTACGGAACACCCAGCTGCGGCCGGCCATATCGCCGAAGGATTTGGTGTCTAACACGCCGTTTTTGGCAGCGTTGTAGGTGTCTACACGGGTGTCTTTGGCGTGGAAGTGGTACACCGCGCCCTTAAGCTCCCGCAGGGCGGCTACGGGGTCCATACCTTGCCAGATCAAATGGCTGGGGTCAAAGTTGGCGCCGATAATATCACCAACGGCAGCGCGCAGACGCAGCAAGGTCTCGGGGTTGTAAACGCAAAAGCCGGGGTGCATTTCAAAGGCGATTTTGGTTACGCCGTACTGCTTGGCAATTTCGGCGGCCTGCTTCCAATAAGGAATCAGCACTTGATTCCATTGCCAGTCTAATACCTCGCCATACTCAGGCGGCCAAGCGCAGGTAACCCAGTTGGGGTTTTGCGAGGCTTCGCAATCGCCGGGGCAGCCCGAGAAGGTAATTACGGTGTCTACCCCCATCTTTTGGGCCAATCGGCAGGTTTTTACAAAGGTTTCGTGGTAGTCTTTTGCCATAGCCTTATTGGGGTGCACCGGGTTGCCGTGACAGGAAAGGGCGCTGACGGTCAGCTGGTTCTCGGCCAGCAGAGCCTTCATCTCGGCAATTTTGGCATCGTCGGCCAAATATACGTCGGGGTCTAAGTGATTTTTGTTGGTGTAGCCGCCGGTGCCTAATTCTACCGACTCTACCCCCAAAGAGCGCAGGTAAGCAAAGGCCTCTTTGGCCGGCAGACCCTGCAGCGGAACGGTTAAAACGCCTAATTTCATATCTAAAACTCCTTTTTACTAATTTTCTATATTCAATATACCACACCGCTTATGATTATGCTACCATTATTTTTTGATAAAATAACACTTTTTTGCTTTACAAAATTGACACCCGTTTTTTTAAGTGCTACAATAGGTACAGAATATATCGCTTTAGTGGCTTAGGAGGATGTTTATGCGAAACGAAAGAGTAAAATATATGTGTTTTCCAAGCGTGGTTTGCGTAGGCAAGCCCTGCACGGTTACCGTTACCCCGCGGGACACCAGCCGCATTTTTAGGCCCGAAAAGGAGCTTGAGCTTTGCGTGCTGGGTATGGAGGACGACCTGGCCGACCGCCGCGTACCTATCCCTATGGACATGCCCTACACCATTGCAGACGGTTGCCTGCAGTTTACCTTTACCTTCCCCGAAGAGCAGGAATACTCGGTGCGCTTTCGCGAAAAAGGGAGTGTAGAAAAGCCCATTCGCGTTCCTATGTACGCCGTTGAGGAGGATTTATACGCTCTGCGCCCCTTAAAGGGCGATATGCACTGTCACTCTTACTACTCAGACGGGCAAGACGGCATTGCTATGACGGCGGCCAACTACCGTGAAGATGGCTTTGACTTTTTTGCTCTGACCGACCACAACCGTATGTTCCCCTCGGTTTTACAAAAAGAGGTATACAACGGTGTTAAAACCGATATTTGTATGCTGCGAGGCGAAGAGGTGCACACCCCCGGCTCGGAGCTGCATATCGTGCATTTGGGCGGCAACTACAGCGTGTGCCAACGCTACGTAAAAGAGCCCGAGGCCTTTTTGGCCGAGGTGGCCGAGATTGAAAAAGAGCTGGGGCATATCTCTGAGCAGTACCGTCTGCGGGTGGCTAAGGCCAAGTGGGCCTGCCAAGAGATTAAAAAAGCCGGGGGTATGTCGGTTTTTGTGCACCCCTTCTGGGCCTCTAACCTATACAACGTAAGCCGAGATTTTAGAAACTACCTATTTGATGAGAAAATGTTTGACGCCTTTGAGCTGCTCAACGATGCCAGCACCAACAGAGGCAACCTGCAGGTGGCCACTTGGCAAGAGCAAATCGCCAAAGGCAACGTTTTACCCATTACCGTGGGCAGTGACTCCCATAATCACGATTTTGCCACAACCGGGTTTGGCCGGGTCTTCTCGGTTGTTTTTGCTAAAGAGAACACCGAGCAGGCCATTTTACAAGCCCTTCGCGACGGCTACGCCGTGGCCGCCGAGCTGCCCTTAAGCAGCGACAGCGACCTGCGGGTATACGGCAAGGCGTACCGCCTGATTGCCTTTACAAGATTTTTATGGCGCACGTATTTTAACGAAACCTGGCGCTTGTGCTTTGGCGAGGGCGTTTTGATGCGCCGCTGGGCCCAGGGCGAAGACGTTAGCGCGGCGCTGGACGCGCTGGCCGGCTCGGTAGAAGCGTTTTACAAACGTTTTTACGGCCTTACCCCTGCCCCCCGCTTAACCGCCCGTGTACAGGAATATTTGGCCACGCTGCGGCAGGCACAAATCGACTGCGGCGTAAACACCATTGGCAGCGTGTTAGACAGCCCTAAGCCCCGTAGAGAATAATAAAAATAAAAAACAAGGTATCTTGCGATCTTGCGATACCTTGTTTTTTATTTTTATTTTAGCGTAAAATAGCACGACGTTTGGCCAGCAGCAAAACGGCGGCGGCCAACAACATAGCGTACAGGGCAACCGTCACGTAGGTCAGACTATCACCGGTGCCGGGGGTGGTAGCGGTGTTGATGCTGGCGGCGGTGCGGTCAGCGGCGGTAATTTTGCGAACTACGAAATTATCAAAATGGGTGGAAGTGTAAGCGGTGCGCACACCCATATTTCCGTCAGTCAGGGACGTATCCTTCACGTCAAAGATCAACTGACCGTTGGCAAAGCCGCGGAGTTTATCCCCCTCTACCATAAGGGTCAGGGTGATTGTATCCCCTTCTTTTACGGCATAAGTATGGTTTTCGGTAACGGCCTGCCTTGCGGCGCGGTTGTAAATACGCAGGTAACCCGAGCCGTTCTCGGTATACACCAGGCTGAACTCGTAGTTGCCACGGGCAACCACCGAAACCACGTTACTGCCCGAACTCTTGGGCACCATATTGGTGATGGTAATATCGGCCTGCACCACGTAGTCTTTTAACATTGCAAAGCCGGCGTCGCCGCTCAGATTGGCCTCTTTGTTAAAATCGACGTACATACGGTCGTTTTCCAGTATGGCGTTATTATCGTTCCACTGGGTGGTTAAAAGCGAAGCGCGGGTGTTAAAGTTATCGCTGAAGTAGATACCGTTTTTGTCGGCCTTGGGCGCCTTGGTAGAGGTATCTGTCGGCGTGGTCTCTTCTTCGGTGGAAACGCGGACGATATAATCGTCAAAATAGGCGGGGTAGCCCGATTGCCGGATACCCGCAGTGCCCTGGGTATTGGTGCTGTCGGTACAGTAGATCACCAACTGATCACCAACGTAACAGAATATCTCCTCCCCTTTAACCACCAGACGCAACCGATAGGCATAGTCATAACTGAACAGGAAGGTTTTTTGGGCTACCGATTTCCCGGCGGTCAGGTCGTACAACCGGCAATAGCGGTTGTCTCCGCTGGCGTAAAAGCCAAAATAGTAGCCTTTATTTGCGCCACTTGAACGGGCGATCACGCCCACCGAGTTAGAACCGCCTTTTGCAGGCTCACCGGTTTCTAAACTCACCGTAGCCTCTACAGTGTAGTCTTTGAGTTGCATTAAATCCGCCCGGTTGGTCATATATGCGGCGTTAAAAGCGTACAGTTTTGCCCGGTCGTTTTCGGTAGTCAGCGCACGGTTCCAGCCTTTGTTGACAAAATCAGCGGCGGAAAAATCATCCTGGTAGTACACACCCTCGGGATAAGTGTACCCCGGCGCACTACCGCCACTGCTGGTGCTGCCACTACTGCTGTTGCTGCTAGTAGTGCTACTACCACTGCTGCTACTGCCACCACCGCCAATAGGCGGCAAGCCGGTGCTAAAAGCATCAATTTCGTCAACAACAACGTTGTCCACAGCAACCTCGTTTATGGCAGAGCGTACGCCAAACGCGCCGCTGGGCCAGGTGTCGTCGGCCATATCAAAGGCCACGTGGCCGTTAATAAAGCACTTAATGCGGTTGCCAATGACCTCTACCCGCAGGGTATAGGTGCCAAAGCGGTTGTCGTTGCCGGCGCCTAAAATATCCTCTACAGCCACAACGTTACCGGCCGAAAGGAGCGGCTCGGTGCCACCACGTTCATAGAGGCGTACGAACAGTTTGTTTTGGGGCATAGTGGACGTGCCATCCGTTCTAAAGGTTAAGGCATACTCGTACCCCTTGCCGGCGGCGCTGGATTTATCGCAGCTTTGCGCCCGCACGATAATGCCGGCAGTGGGTTGCGTAGAGGAGCCGCTGGTCGCAGTACCAAAAGCAACGTCGGCTTGCACGGCGTAAGCAGTCAGGTTTTTGGCCGCGGTGGTGTTTACCCAGTTGGAGTTAGCGGCGCCGCCACCCACGTTCAGGTGATACACGCCGTTTACCACGCTACCGGTGTCGTAGGCCCAGTCGGCATGGATGCTACCGGCGTTGAAATTATCTTCAAAGTGGTATTTGCCACCGGAACTGATGCTATCGGAAGAGGTGATCTCGGTGGAAGAAACCGACGAGGAAGATTCGGCGGAAGAAGTCCCGGAAGATGTGGTATTGCCTCCGAGCACAGCGTTGGACACCTTGAAATTATCAAAATAAGCGGTGGTGTTGGTACCCGAAGTACGCACGGCCGGTACACCCACGCTATGGGTATCCTCGGTGACGTCGTACACCTTTACGTCATCCACCCAACATACGATACGGTTGCCCAGCATCGTCATTTTTAAGTGGAAGGTGTCGGTAATTTCTTTGGTAATGCCACAGTCGGCAAAGGCTTTTACCCCGCCGCCCAAGGCTACGTTGCCGTCTACCCGGCGCAAACGCACCGAGGGAACGGCATCGGTGCCGCTTAAGAAAATGCCAAACTCGTAACCATTTTTGGTAGCATCGGTCACCCGACCCACAATACCTGCCAAACCGTTGCCTCCACGAGTGGCAAACTGCACGTCGGTTTCAATGGTGTAATCCCCAAGGGTGCAATTTTGATATACAAAATGGGGGTTAAAGTCCGTAGCAGTTCTTAAATAGTTGTATTTGTTTACATTGGACAGATATTTGCCGTCAGATACGGTACCGCTATTGCTGTAATACCAGCCGTAGTCAGTAACGTGGTCGGCCAGGGTGCCGGTATTAAAATCGTCAAAGAACAGCGGGCCTGCCGATGCCGATGCAGTAGACGAAGTTTGAGACTCCTGCGAAGAGGATACGTCGGCCACCTCTTTTGTAACGGTCAGGTCGTCAAAATAGGCCTTTACGTTGGTGGTACGCAGGCCAATGGTGCCGGTAGCGTTGGCAGTATCGGTTACCGAGTAGGCCAGGAAATTATTGATGTAGCAATCAATTTTGCTCCCCTTAACAACCACTTTAAGGGTGTATTCTGCGGCAGAGTCGGCAGTGGTGCCGATAATATCGGCCACCGGGGTAACCGCACCCAAAACGGTTGAGGGAGTACGGTTTAACAGACGCACTTTCAACTGATTGCCGGACAGGTACAAGCCAAACTCATAACCCTTGTTCGAGGCTGTTTTACGAACCGCCAAAACAGCGGTAGAAACCGCCGCGGTACCGCCGGAAAGATCCATCTGCACCTTAACCTGGGCGGTGTAATCGGCCAAATCGGTGGCTGTGCTAAGCACGTCGTCATATTGGACGTAATTTTCTTTGTTTTTCTCTAACAAATAGCGG
>CAZUJI010000048.1:0-8836 GCA_964620235.1 uncultured Eubacteriales bacterium | reverse complement strand
ACTTGAACCTACGACCTGCCGGGTATGAACCGGACGCTCTAGCCAACTGAGCTATACCGCCATATTACAGGGACTAAGATATTATAAACTTTAGCCCCTGATTTGTCAAGTGCTTTTTTAAAATTATTTTTTGCGTCAAGCCACGGATTATTCGTGTTTGCTTAACCAAATAGGATTGCCGATGCCAACGCGGTAGCCGTGGGTCAAATCAAACACCTCGGCGCGGTAGAATTTGCGGTCTTGCAGCTCTAAGGCCAGGGCCTGCGGTTGCTTGCCGTTAAATATAGAGGTGTAGGCCAAGCCTTGGTCGGTATACACCCGCAGCTGGTAGGCGGTGTTGTCTTTTAAGCCGTGGGTAAAGGCGTCGCCCAGCCGCAACACCAGGGTCTGCCCCGCTTTGTAGGTGGTTTGCCCGCCCATAGGCGTATCGCCAACGGCCATTTGCATACCGAATATGCCCACGGCGTAGTCGCCGGTTTTCATTTGGTCAAAAAAGGCGCGGCCGGATTTCTCTTTGGTATAAAATACCGAAACCACGGCGTTGGTGGGGGCTTGGTGGGTATCTGACCCTGCAGAGGTATACACCTTTTTGCCCAGCGCCAGCAAATCTACCCATAAATCGTAGTTTTTAAAGGAGTTGTTGCTGTCGTAGGTTTCGTACAGCGTTTCTAAATACATACCCTCGCCAAAGTAATAATCCAGGGGGTTGTCAGAGGACATCATCGTTTTGGGGTGGGGGTGCACCATTAAGCCGCCGATGGAGGTAACGTAGTTAAATAAATTCTCCAGCTCGGCCTTGGTAAAGCGGGCGTAAGAAAAGCTGCCCGTCAGCTCGTCGCCGTGGAACCCGAACTCGGGGAAGTTGGCCAGCACCATAGCCAGCCCGTATTTGTGGGGGAAGAGCATATTATAATGTATAGAGGTGTAAATAGACTCCTTGCCATAGGGGCAGTCTAAATCCTTAACGCGGGTGGCGGGCTCGGTACCGATAATAAACCGCTCTTCGTCCCACTCGGGCAGGAAAAAGCCCCGCATTTGCCGATGATCCACCACCGCGGCAAAGTCTACGCCCAAGCGGTCCATCTCGGCGGGCCAATCGGTCATAGGATAATGCCCGTCGCTGGTGCCACCGCAATCGGTGTGCACGTGTTGGTCGCCGTAATAGGCCTTGCGGCCACTGTACATTTCGTCTAATTGGGTAAAATCCCCGGTTACAACCCTGTGGGGGTCGGCGCAGTCGGTGGTTTGCGGGGTGGTGTCAATAAAATCGGGGGCGTTTTCGGGCAGCGGCGCCTCGTAGGCTACCTCTTGGGCAAAGCCATTAAAGCTGCAGCCCTGCACGTTTATGTTTTCACCCTCACCCCGCACCATTACGGCGGCGGTATTGCCGCGGGTATTGGTAAATTGGCAGTTTTTAAGGGTAAGGGAGCATTGCTCGTTGGCAAGGTGGGGCTGCAGGGGCGCCTCGCCCGGGCGGGCGGCGTCTACAAAGCAGCAGTCTTCAATTGTAAAATCCAATTTTGCGGTTTTAGGGTCGGCCACGGCGGTGGCAATGCCGTTTTCGCCCCGCAAATTGGCAAAATAACTGTTCTGAAGGGTAATTTGGCAGTTACCTGTGGGAAAACTTTTAGGCAGGCTGGTAAACCCGAACACCAGGGCGGTGTTGGCAAAGCAAAGGCCCTTTATGGTTAGCTTTTGGGCATGCAGACGCAAGAAACTACTGCCGTAGCCCAAGCTGTCGTACCCTACCACCCGCAGGTTTTGCAGCTCTACCTGACGGTGCAAATGCCCGTCGCCGGCCTCAAAAGCAAACAAATGGACACCGCAGGGGCCCAGCTGCTCTATGTTTTTAAAGGTAAGGCTAAAGCCGCCGGTGGTACGCGCGTCGTTAAACCGAACGCTTTGAAAGGCAAAGCCGTCAAAGGCAATTTCGGTTACTGCCGCGTCTTCCACTCGCATACGCCCGTACCAGTAAGAGCCGGTGAGGATAGAGCCGTCTGCATCAAAGGCGTGGTTTTTGGCGGGAAGCTCGTCCCCGTTGGCGGGCAGGTTGGGGCTTATGCCGGCCGACTGCCCCAAAAGGGTCAACGGACGGTCAAAGCAGAATTTATCGATGCTGTGCTCGCCTGCCGAGAACAAAAGCACCGGTGTGGTAAAGTCGGCGTACTCTAAACCGGGCAAAGCCTCGGTGGGCACCTGTGTGGCGGCCTCGGCGGCCGAATGGAGTGTGGCAAAGACGTTTTGCTCGGGGGTAACGGCGTAGCTTACGCCCTTGTAGGTAAAGGTAGTGGGCAGCGCCTCACCCTCCGGGGGGTTGTACACGGCGTAGTAGCCTTTGGGTAGATTTTGCATAACAGCACCTCTTTTTTTATTGTACAATATTTTTCAGCCAAATGCCGCTTTTGAGCAAGAAGGCACCAACAGCGGTTTTGAGCAGGTCTGACGCGTTTACGATTAAAAACATATACACAATGGGCAGGCTTGTAAAGTGAGCCAGCGAATAAGCCAGCGGCACCGTAACCGCCAGCGAAAAGCCGCAATCGAACAAAAAGGTTATAAAGGTGCGCCCGCCCGAGCGTATAACAAAGTAGGCGCAATGGGTGTAGGCGTGAAAGGGCATGGTGGCGGCCACGATCCAAAGCAACAGAGTGGCGGTGCGCTGCACGTCGGCCTCGGTGTTATATAAAAGGGGGATATAGGGTGCGGCTAAGGCCATTACCCCGCCCACAGCGGCCGAAAGGGCGGTGCCCATAGCCAAAAGGCGCGAGGTGGTGATTTTGGCCTCGCTGAGCCGATTGGCGCCCAGGGTCTGACCCACCATAATGGCAACGGCATTGCCCATAGACAAAAACAGCACGTTGAACAAATTGGCAACAGTAGAGGTGATATTGGTGGCGGCCACCGCGTGAATCCCCCGCACCGAGTAGCATTGAATCAAAACGGCGTTGGCGGTAGCCCAAAGGCACTCGTTAAGCATAAGAGGGGTGCCCCGTTGCAAAATGGAGCGTACAAGCCCCCGCGGAATGGAAAAGCCACGGTAGATAAGCCCCAAAAAGGGGAACTGCCCCACCTTTTTGTGGGCGGCGGGAATCAAAATGGCAACCTCTACAAAGCGGGACAGCACCGTAGCCACCGCCGCGCCTGCAACCCCCCATTTTGGGAAGCCCAGCTTGCCGAAAATAAGCAAATAGTTAAAAATCAGGTTTACAAAAATAGCCGCCACGCTGGAGAGCATAGGCAAGCGGGTCTCGCCCACCTCCCGCAGGGTGCTGCCGTAAATTTGGGCCACGGTAAAGGGCAAAAGGCCAACGAGCATAATGGCAAGATAGGTTTTGGCATAGCCCATAGTCTCGGCGGCCACGGCGGGGGCGGTATCGGCCGACAGATAAAGGCCAATCAGCTGCTCGGGCAGGCACAAAAACAACGCGATAGCCAAGGCCAGCACCAGGGCCGAAATGTACGCCTTTGCCCGAAAGCAATGGCTAATGCCCCGCTGGTCTTTGGCGCCGGCATACTGGGCGGCAAAAATGCCTGCGCCCGACAACGCGCCGAAAATGCACACGTTAAAAACAAACATCAATTGGTTTACAATGGCCACCGCCGACATAGGCAACGTGCCTACGGCGCCCACCATAACGTTGTCTAACAAATTTACTACGTTGGTAACGGTGTTTTGAATCATTACCGGCAGCAAAATGGAGAATACGCGTGCGTAAAAGGCGCGATTGCCGATTAGGCGCTGCTTTAAAGAATAAGACTGTGTCATAAAAACCTCTATTCTGAAGTCGCTGCGGTGGGCAGTGTTTTGCGGACAATATTCACAAAACAAAACCTGTGAGATATTTTTGCGCCGCACCGCTCGTAATGCCGTATACCTTTAAAGTAAAGCAAAATCGGCATACAAGGTGTTAACAAAGGCGTGTGGAGGTTGGTCAGGAGTGACTCCATACGCTCCTATATGCGCGTGCTTTCATTATAGCACGCGCCCTAAGTAAAAGCAAGCACGGACAGAGAAATATCCGTAAAAATAAATGTTTCACGTGGAACAAAACCGAGCAAAGTTTCACGTGAAACAAAAAATTAGGTTTCAAGCCTTTACTTTTGCGTAATATGTGGTAAAATAAAAACACGTTCTGAATTTTTGTAAGGAAAGAGGGGTAGGATTGGGAAAAATCATATCCATCGTGAACCAAAAAGGCGGCGTGGGAAAAACCACCACGGCGGTAAATCTGGCAGCCGGACTGGGGTTAGAGGGCAAAAAAGTCCTGCTTGTAGACGCCGACCCCCAGGGCAACTCCACCAGCGGCTACGGTGTGAATCGGCGGGAAATCAGCTGCTCGTCTTATAACTTGTTAATCGGCGATGCCAAGGCGGCCGACGCCATTCGGCAAACCGAGTATAAAAACGTATGGCTGGTGCCCTGCAATATGGATTTGGCGGGCGCCGAGGTAGAGCTTATTGAGATTGAAAACCGCGAGGCGCAGCTCAAAAAGGCTTTGGCGCCGGTGCGGGAGCAGTTTGATTTTATCTTTATTGACTGCCCGCCCTCGTTAGGCTTAATTACCGTAAACGCTTTATGCGCCAGCGACACCATTTTGGTGCCGGTGCAGTGCGAATACTACGCCTTAGAGGGGCTTTCGCAGCTAATGTCCACCGTGCGCAAAATCAAGCGGATGTACAACCCCACCTTGGAGGTAGAGGGCGTGCTGCTGACGATGTTTGACGGTCGGTTAAATCTGACCCAGCAGGTGGTGGGGGAGATCAAACGGTTTTTTGCCACCAAGCTGTATAAAACGGTGATTCCCCGTTCGGTGCGGCTGTCCGAGGCGCCCAGCTACGGTAAGCCCGTACAGTATTACGACAAGCGCAACAAAGGCAGCGCCGCCTACATTGACCTGGCAAAAGAGGTCATAAAATGCAACAAGAGGTGATTCTATGGCAAAGAAGAGCGGATTAGGCAGAGGCTTAGATTCTATTTTCAGCGAAAACTCGGCCGAGAGCAACGAGGCCGTAACCCTGCGGCTGAGCGAGATAGAGCCCAACAAAAATCAACCCCGTAAGCAGTTTGACGAGGCTGCGCTGGGGGAATTGGCCGCCAGCATTGAAAAGCACGGGTTAATTCAGCCCCTTTTGGTGCGACCCTTGCAAAGCGGGCGCTACCAAATCGTAGCCGGTGAGCGCCGTTGGCGCGCCTGCCGTATGGCCGGTTTAGAAAGCGTACCGGTGGTTATTCGGGATATGGATGACAACAAGGTAATGGAGCTGGCCTTAATTGAGAACCTGCAGCGGGAGGATTTAAACCCTATTGAAGAGGCCGAGGGCTACAAAACCCTAATGGATACCTTTGGCTTTACCCAGGAGCAGGTGGCCGAGAGTGTGGGCAAATCCCGCCCGGCGGTGGCCAATATGCTGCGGCTTTTGGGGCTCAAGACAGAAGAACGTCAGTGCTTAATAGAGGGTAAAATCACCGGCGGCCACGCCCGCGCGTTGTTGGCCATAGCCGACGACGACCGCCGCAAAGAGGCCTTAGAGCTGGCTTTGCAGGGGGCAACGGTACGCAAAATTGAGCAAATGGCTACCTCCGGTGGTAAAAAGACCGCCAAGCGTCAAGGCAACAAGGCCTACAGCGAGGTGGCTTTGGCTTTAACCCAATCCTTGGGTCGGCGGGTAAAAATCTCTGAAAGCGGTGCCGGCGGTACCCTGCATTTAGAGTTTTACAGCCAAGAAGAATTATTTGAGTATGCACGCCGCATTAGCGGAGAGAAATAGAAAGGAAGCGTAAAAAATGTTAGATATAAAGGTAATCAGAGCAAACCCCGAGCTGGTAAAGCAGGCCATGAAGAGCCGTAACGCCGATATGGACGCCCAAATTGACGCCCTGCTGGCCTTAGATGAAAAGCGCCGCGAGCTGTTAGGCCAAACCGAGGCTATGAAGGCGCAGCAAAACGCCGTTTCTAAAAAAATCCCCCAAATTAAAAAAGAGGGTGGCGATATTGCCGCTGTTATGGCCGAAATGAAGCAGCTTTCGGCCGATATTAAGGCCATTGACGGTCAACTGGCCGAAATGGAAGAAGAGCAAAACAAGATTTTGCTGTGTATTCCCAATATTCCTCACGCCAGCGTGCCCGTTGGTAAGGACGAAAGCGAAAACGTAGAAATTCGCCGCTGGGGCGAGCCCACCGCCTTTGAGTTTGAGCCCAAGGCCCACTGGGATTTAGGCGCAAATTTAGACATTTTAGACCCCGAAACCGCCGGCAAGGTTACCGGTGCCCGCTTCCATTTTTACAAGGCTGCAGGCGCCCGTTTAGAGCGTGCGGTTATTAACTTCTACTTAAATACCCACACCGAGTACGGTTATACTGAGGTATTTCCGCCCTTTATGGTAAACCGCGCCAGTATGACCGGCACAGGTCAGCTGCCCAAGTTTGAGGAGGATGCCTTTAAGCTGGCCAATCAGGATTATTTCCTCATTCCCACCGCCGAGGTGCCCGTAACCAATATGCACCGCGCCGAGATTTTAGACGGCGCCAAGCTGCCCATTAAATACTGCGCTTACTCGGCTTGCTTCCGCGCCGAGGCAGGCTCGGCCGGCCGCGACACCCGCGGTTTGATTCGTCAGCATCAGTTTAATAAGGTAGAGCTGGTAAAATTCGCCGACCCCGAGACCTCGTATGACGAGTTGGAGAAGTTAACCAACGACGCCGAGCGCGTTCTTCAGGCCTTAAAGCTGCCCTACCGCGTGGTTTGTCTGTCCAGCGGTGACTTAGGCTTTTCTTCGGCCAAAACCTACGACATTGAGGTTTGGATGCCCTCTTACGGCCGTTATTTAGAGATTTCCAGCTGCTCCAACTTTGAGGATTACCAAGCCCGCCGTGCCCAAATCCGCTTTAAAAAGGATACTAAGGACAAGGCTCGCTTAGTGCATACCTTAAACGGCTCGGGCGTTGCCATCGGCCGCACCGTAGCCGCCATTTTAGAGAATTATCAAAACGCCGACGGCAGTATTACCGTGCCCGAGGTATTGGTACCCTATATGGGCTGCACCAAAATCGAAAAATAAGCAGGGAGGACGGCTATGTCCGGCAAATTATACGTGGTGGGTACACCCATTGGCAATTTATCGGATTTCTCGCCCCGTGCGCAGCAAACCTTGGCCGCGGTAGATTTTATTGCCGCCGAAGATACCCGCGTAACCTTAAAATTGCTGAATCGGTTTGAGATTAAAAAGCCTATGGTCAGCTACCACGAGCATAACAAGGCTGTCAGCGGCAAAAGCATTATCGACCGCCTTTTGGCAGGCGAAACCGCCGCTTTGGTGACCGATGCAGGTATGCCGGCTATATCTGACCCGGGGGAGGATTTGGTGCGTCTGTGCCACGAAAACGGCATTGCGGTTGAAAGTGTGCCCGGCCCCAGCGCTTTAATTACGGCCTTGGCCATTTCGGGTATGCCCAGTGGCAGATTTTGCTTTGAGGGCTTTTTAACCACCAACAAAACCGGCCGTCGGGAGCATTTGCAGCAGGTTGCCGGCTTGCAGGCCACGCTGATTTTTTACGAGGCGCCCCACAAGCTGCTTTCTACCCTAAAAAGTATGTACGAGGTATTTGGCAACCGTCAAATTGCCCTGGTGCGGGAGCTGACCAAAATTCACGAGCAGGTGATGCGTACCACCCTACAAGAGGGGGTGGCCCATTTTGAGCAGAACCCGCCCAAGGGGGAGTTTGTGCTGATTGTTGCCCCGCCCGAGCAGCCCGTGCAAGAGGCAAAGCCCTTTGAAGAGGCTGTAGAGCTGGCCCGCCGCCTGCAAAAGCAGGGGTTGGGGGCATCGGCCGCCGCCAAGGAGGCTGCCGCCGCTACCGGCTATAAAAAAAGCGAGATATACAAAGCTATCTCGGAATAAAACCGAAACAGGTTTACATAACACCGACTGTCGACATAGACGGCCGGTGTTTTTTCATAGTAAAACCACCGGCTTTGCCGATGGTTAAAAGACTTTAGCTATACTAAGTCTTGCTGCAACGGTGGCTCCCTTGTGCAAAGGGAGCTGGCAAAACCAACGGTTTTGACTGAGGGATTGTCGTTATAAAACAATCCTCCCGTCAGCCTTCGGCTGCTACCCTCCTTTACACAAGGAGGGCTTTTACCGCATTTGCGGTATAGTTGCGGCCAAATCACCTATCTATTATATATAGAGAATAAAATGGGGGTAGTAAGGCATAAATAAGGGTAGATACGTATCTGCCAAATTTTTATTTACAATTCAAGGGGTTTGTGCTATAATGGGCCTACCACACAAACCGAATATTCCGCTTACGGCAGGTATGTATTTTTATTTTGGTAAAAATGCATGCTCCTTTTAGCGTACTTGTTGTAAGCGAAGGTTTTGTGTGGTAACAGACCCGGGGCAAGGCATTTTTCAGTGTGTGCTGCCGTTGGGCGTACACACTTTTTTGTTTTTGTAGAATATGTTGACATAATGGAAAAATTTGTCGAGAAAATTATGAATAAATTTTCAAAAAAGATGTTGTTTTATTGATTCAAAAGTGTTATAGTATATTATGTATAATAGTCTTTTAGTGTCCATTTTTTCCGATGCTTGGCCTAAAAAAGGGCAAGGCAGAGGCTTAACGTGCGTTGTGGGGCTGTAGTAACCGTTACGCTCTGCGCGCCGTTTTGGGTGAACGCTAAAACCGGTATTATAAATAGGAAAGGTTGATGACAATGAGAAGCAACAAAAAGTTCCTCAAGCGGGCACTTGCTATGTTGTTGTCGGCGCTGATGCTGTTCTCCAGCTTTAGTGTAATTCCTGCCATCGCGCAAACAGAGGCTCCTGTTT